>WJIR01000155.1 GCA_014730175.1 Candidatus Zixiibacteriota bacterium | reverse complement strand
GGATAAAAAGCGCGCATGAATATTACCGGCTGCGCCCAGCAGGCTGCTTTTTATACGCGGATTATCCTTCTCCAGGTTCGACAATAGCTGCTTGACCTGCCTTCGCTTCATATCTTCGGTTCCGCATATCGGGCATTTGCAGCACACCACGGGAAACCTCGATTCTACTGCGTATCTCAAGGTATCCTTCTCGAATACGTAATAAAGCGGGCGAATGACGGTTATCGGCTTATCGTCAGCCTTCAATTTGGGCGGCATGCCTCTCAGCGCGCCGGAATACAGTTGATTCATAAGCAAGGTTTCGATTACATCGTCGGCGTTGTGTCCTAAGGCGAGTTTATTGTATCCCAGTTTCATACAGGCATCGTAAAGAACGCCGCGCTTTAACCTGGAACAGAAGCTGCAGAGAATCTGCCCCTCATCCAGTTTGATACCGGCTATTTTTTCGATTGGGTAGGAGATCATCTTGTACTGAAAGTGATTTTCTTTGAGATATGTTTCAATCCCCTCGGTGAGATAACCTTCAAAGCCTGGATGGATGTTGATGACCATTAGCTCGAATTCGCGGTTACCCTTAAGCTGCATAAGTTTCAGCATCCGCAGCAAGGTGAAGCTGTCTTTACCCCCGGACAGGGCGACGACAATACGGTCTCCCTCGTCAATCATACCGAATCTATCGGATGCCCTGACAGCCTTTTGGGCGATATCCTTTTCCAGTTTATTTTTGTAAAAGTAAGCCATCATTGATCATAATTTAGCCTGTTTTATTCATAAATTTAATCACCGGTAGCGGAAGCCTTGCGCTTCCGGTATTTCTTTGGAATCATCAATTAAGGTCTGTAAATATTCTAATTCACTGTCCTTCGGGGGCTATAGACCAGTGACCTTCTCCACGAGTCGGATTTCTTCATTCTGCTATCGCAGAATTCCGGAACCCGACCCACCTTCACTCCGTCAACACCGGTTCGGGGACTTCGCCGCGCAGGCTTTTTATCATGAAATCCGCGCTGGCTGCAAGCTCATGTTCGGGAAATTCAGCCGCGAACTCTTCGTATGCTTCAAGAGCTTTTGCCGTATCCGCAAACTGTTCGGCATATACGAATCCGATCATAAATTGTGCCTTGGGAGCATGTTCGCTTTCCGGGTAGAGCTCCGTTAGTTTGCGATAAGCTTTTATCGCATCCATCGGTTTGCCTTCTTCCTGAGCATGCTCAGCCATTTCAAAAAGCTCTTGTTCGCTTTGTTTACCGCAGCCGTACATGATACCCAGCGCGAATATTATCAGTGCAAATAGAACGACGAATTTAGATGTCATTAAACCTCCACTATTTCACTAACATTTTTGTCTGACTCAAGGCGCCTGAAAACCACGTTATCGCCGGATAATACCGCTTCGTAATCAGCGCCGGATTCCAACTCTCCCGACAATATGCCTTTGGAAATCGGCTTCGTCAAGAGTTTATCTAATGCGCGCTTCAACGGACGCGCTCCCAGCGCAGGATCATAACCGCGGTTGGCTATCATCTCTTTAACCTCATCGGACACCTTCAGAGTGATTTCCTTATCAGCCAGACGGTTATTAAGGTATCCAAGCTGAATATCCACGATAGCCTTTATATGCTCCATCGCCAGCGCCCTGAAGATAATGATGTCATCTATTCGGTTCAGGAACTCCGGCTTGAAGTTCTTGTTGATGATCGGCATCATCTCGGAAACTAACTGCTCGTAAATCTCCTCCTCATTACCATCCGTTATCAGCTTCGATTTTTCCATGATATAATCGGAACCGATATTGGAGGTCATAATGAAGATGCAGTTTCTGAAATTGACAGTATGCCCCTGGCTGTCAGTTAATCTACCCTCATCGTATGCCTGAAGCAGGACATTGAAAACCTCGGGATGGGCTTTCTCGATTTCATCGAGAAGAACTACTGAATATGGGCGTCTGCGAACCGCTTCGGTAAGCTGCCCGCCTTCTTCGTAACCGACATATCCCGGGGGAGCTCCGATCAAACGAGATACGGAAAACTTCTCCATATATTCGGACATATCGATACGAGTAACTGCATTAATATCATCGAAAAGCGACAACGCCAACGTTTTTGCCAGCTCGGTTTTGCCGACGCCGGTAGGACCTAAAAACAGGAACACTCCCGCCGGTTTATCCGGATCAGCCATACCGGCGCGCGATGCGCGTACCACCTCGGATACTGCCTCGACCGCTTCCGGCTGCCCAACCACTCTCATGGTGAGTTCATCCTCAAGTTTAAGGAGTTTTTCGGACTCCGCTTCTGTAAGGCGGGTAACAGGTATCCCCGTCCATTTGCTGATGACCTCGGCTACATCTTCGGAATCTACCTCTTCCTTAAGAAGCTTCCGCTGCTTTTGCACCTCCGCCAGCGTCTTCGAATCTTTCTCCAGCTTTTGTTCTAGTTCCGTTATTTCGCCGTAGCGGAGTTTGGCGGCGCGTTCGTAGTCGGCGGACTTTTCCGCCCTGTCCGCCTCGAGTTTGAGTTTCTCTATTTTTTCCTTGTTATCCCTTATTCTGGTCATAATCAGTTTTTCGGTCTGCCATTGCTGCCGCAATTCTTCTTCTTCCTTACGCAAGGTGACCAGTTCATCCTCGATCTCGGCAAGTTTGTCAGATGCCTTCTTGTCCTTCTTTATCCCTTCGCGCTCTATCTCCAGCCTGCGGATTTTTTTGACTATTTCGTCTAATTCCTCAGGCATACTATCGATATTGATGCGGAGATCTGCAGCCGCTTCATCGATGAGGTCGATCGCTTTGTCCGGCAGGAACCGTTCGGTAATATACCGGTCGGAAAGTTTGGCGGCAGCTACCAGGGCATCATCGCGAATCTTTACGCCGTGATGCACCTCGTACCGCTCCTTAAGTCCGCGCAGGATCGATATCGTGTCCTCAACCGAAGGCGGAGCGATAACAACCGGGGCAAAACGACGTTCCAAGGCGGCATCCTTTTCGATATTCTTTCTGTATTCATCGAGCGTGGTGGCTCCGATACAACGGAGTTCGCCGCGCGCTAACGCCGGCTTGAGCATATTCGAGGCATCCATTGCCCCTCCAACCGCGCCGGCTCCTACTATAGTGTGAAGCTCATCGATAAACAGGACGATATTTCCCTGAGACTTTTCCACCTCTTTAATAATCGCTTTCAGCCGT
Organism: Candidatus Zixiibacteriota bacterium; assembly: GCA_014730175.1. Classification (GTDB taxonomy): domain Bacteria; phylum Zixibacteria; class MSB-5A5; order UM-FILTER-46-8; family UM-FILTER-46-8; genus WJIR01. The sequence continues at coordinate 9,909 of WJIR01000155.1, read as the reverse complement.
TCCTCGAATTCGCCCCGGAATTTAGAACCGGCTAATAACGAACCGAGATCAAGCGATACGACTTTTCTATCCTTCAACGATTCGGGCACGTCCTCGTCGACTATCTTTTGAGCCAGCCCCTCCACGATAGCTGTCTTACCTACGCCGGGTTCACCGATCAGCACCGGATTATTCTTGGTTCTACGGGACAGGATTTTTATAACTCGGCGTATCTCATCGTCCCTGCCGATAACCGGGTCGAGTTTACCTTTAGATGCCAGGTCAGTGAGATCACGGCTGTATTTCTCCAAAACCTTGTATTTGCTCTCGGGATCCTGATCTGTTACCCGCTGATTACCGCGGATTTCGGTGAGCGCCTTCATCAGCTTATCCCGGGTAAGACCGCTGTCCTTTAATATCTTTGAGGTCTTGGCGGCTTCGCTTTCCAGAAGAGCTATCAGAAGATGTTCAACTGAGATGTACTCATCTTTGAATTGCTCCGCTTCGTTGGCAGCGTTCTGCAGCACCTGCCGAAGATTATTCGACAGATAAGATTGACCAAAACCGCCGCCCGAAACCTTTGGAAGCAATCCTACTTCCTCCTTCGCCTTCGTCTTGACTGCAGCAGCGGATACGCCGCATCTGATAAGAATATCTGATGCTAAGGACTCCTCCTGCTCCAGCAAAGCGGATAGCAGATGCACCGGTTCTATCTGCTGATGACCGTTCGATTGAGCCATCTCCGCAGCGTACTGCAGTGCATCCTGTGATTTCTGTGTCATTCTATCTAAACGCATATTAACTCCTCCTTTAATCTATATCAAAAGTTCAAAATTTATATAAAATCATCGTCAACCAATATACCACCGGCAGTCAACCCTCCGGGGCTGACGTTGTGCCGTCACGTCGCCGTACCTGACGGACACCGTTCATGCTTATCCTTCCGCTTTGAGCGTCAGGTGGAGCATGCCACGCATTCTTCAGCCCTGGAAGGCTAACCGGCGAATTAAAAAATCCTTCATCCAAGCACCTTATCGGTGGTTTTAAAATGAAGCTTGGCATACTTGCCTAACTGCTCCTTCCCCACCTTCTCAACCAGTTTCTTCGCTACATCCAGTATATGTGTAGCTCCCTTGGGTAATTTTACGCCACATGCCTTCGATAGTTTTTGCAACCGGTTCAGAAAAGTTGCGCGGGCTATTATCGAAGCTGTTGCCACGCAAACCTCGGCTTCAGCCCTCGGCTTTTCAATCAATTCAATTTCCTTTCCCTTCTGAAAAAGTGTGCTCCTTAATTCATCCTTTCTGGAAAACTTGTCAGAAATCGCTACTTTAAACTCCCCTTTCTTTAACACGTTCTCCAATGCCCTGGCGTGACCCCAGGCTAAAAGACGATTCAGGTTTCCGAACTTGCTGTACAATTCGTTATACTTCTCCGGTCCGATAACTACAACATCGTGACTGCAAAGCACCGCAATCCGTTTGGCGATCTCAATCACGCTTTTATCATCTATATTCTTACTATCGGCAACTCCCGCAGCTTTAAGCTTAATTTCCTGCATCGGTGTAACACCTGCCGCCGCAATCACCAACGGACCGAAATAATCCCCTTTACCAGCCTCATCGATCCCGACCACCGAAAACTCCCTCGATGGTTTCCAGCAGTCACCTATCAACTCTTCCAGGATAACCGGATTCCCCTTCTCCACGTATACCGATGTTGTGGTGCCGTCCGCTTTCAGGTAAACATTAACGACAGTCTCATTCTCCTCTCCGGTGGTGAAGGCATATTTCCACAGCAAGCCGTTATTCAGCACCTTCCTCTCGAAGGGATAGCATTTCGTTTCCGCAAACTCCTCTATCTTTCTGCGTGCCACCTCAGCCGGATATTTGAACTCAACTTTCGCCATCTGTTATCATCAGTCTTACGTTTAGATTCCTATATTTAAAATCGTAAATCTCTCCCGCAGTCAACTTATCCTTTGGTTTGAACGGTATCAGATACTCATTTTCTACTTTTCCTCCACCGCCGCATCCCCCGCATTTACCGAACCAGCCGCCCATACCTTTGCACACACGGCAAATAGTTGTCAAGATCGGCGCAAGGATCACAGCTCCATCGACATTCCTGAAAACCTCCCGTTCATCAGCCTCCATATAGACAGTGCCGCTTATATGATTCGAATCACCACGCTTTAATACCTCTTTGATATCATCGTAAATATCCTTAGTGCCTTCGACCACGTGATGCGGTTTGGTGGTTCGATAAACCGAACCGTTTAGCTCCCTCAATCCGATCAACGAGTCATACTCAGCTCTCTTACCGGTGTCTTTAAGCGTATCGAACGCCTCCTTCGCCTGCAAGAACCGCTCCTCATCTCCTCCATGGTCGGGATGCAGCTCCTTTACTTTGATACGATAAGCTGCCTTGATCCGGTCTTCATCACAACCGTAATCGCATCCCAAAATCTGGTAATAGTCTTTCGTCTTCTCTATAGTCATCGCATAAAAAAGGCGAGAATCACCGACCCTCGCCATTGCCCTCACATTCAGTTCCCCGCTGTCAGGATTTTGTAGTACTCGTTGTTTCCTTTTTCTTTGAGGAATCCGATGAACCACTCGAGTCACTCTTCGATGAACTCTTCTCCGACTCCGCTGCCTTCTTGTAATCAGAAGAACGGTAATCGGTAATATAAAATCCTGATCCCTTAAACAACAATCCGGCACCCGGAGAGATCAAACGCTTTACTGAACCGTTGACTCCGCATTTGCTGCAGACAATCAGCGGCGGATCGGTTATTTTCTGGAACTCCTCGAATTTAGAATCGCAGTTCTCGCAATAGTATTCATAAGTCGGCATTATTTCTTCCTTATATATGTGATTAAGTATAAACTTTATCTATACATATTTCACAATTAAAAAGCAAGTTGAAAAATCGGAATTCGTTCATTTCATTTTTTACGTATCGGGTTTCTCCATTCCGCTATCCAGAATTCCGGAACCCGATCTACTTCTTCTAAATAAACCACCTATCTTGCCGTCAGGTCGCCGCACCTGAAGGATTAGCGGTATCTACCTATGCTGTCGGGTGAGGGCACCCGACAGCACGTTTTAGTCTGAGCGTTAGGTCAGGCGACCTGACGCCACGTTAAGACGCAATCAGTTCTTTAGTTCATTACCTCGTAATCAGCGTCGACTGCGTTGTCATCTTTCTCCTTCTTCGGTTCTTCCTCGGAAGGCTGAGACTGCGCTTGCTGCTGTTCGCTACCGTTGCCGCCAGGAGTACCCGCGGCCTGCTGCTGAGCCTGCTGCTGGTATATCTGGGATGAAGCCTGATGCCATACCTGCTGCAGCGCTTCGGTAGCGGACTTGATCTCATTCACGTCATCGCTTTTGAGTACTTCTTTCAACCTATCGGTTGCAGCTTTCACCTTAGCGCTGTTGTCGGCGTCTATCTTGCCCTCGAATTCACTTAACTGCTTCTCGGTTTGATAGACAAGCTGGTCCGCGCTGTTGCGAACATCGATCAGTTCACGACGTTTCTTGTCTTCGGCTTCGTGTGCCTTGGCATCGTTAACCATCTTCTCGATCTCCTGCTCATTCAAGCCGCTGGAAGCCTCGATACGGATCGACTGTTCCTTACCGGTAGCCTTATCCTTAGCGGAAACGTTCAGAATACCGTTGGCGTCGATATCGAATGTAACCTCGATCTGAGGCATTCCGCGCGGCGCCGGAGGGATACCGTCGAGATGGAAACGTCCGATCGTCTTATTGTCGACCGCCATCTCACGTTCACCCTGCAGCACATGAACCTCTACCGATGTTTGGTTATCAGCCGCAGTCGAGAATATCTCGGTCTTCTTGGTCGGGATGGTAGTATTGCGTTCGATTAGCTTGGTGAATACTCCACCCAGCGTTTCGATACCCAGTGAAAGCGGGGTAACGTCGAGTAACAGTACATCCTTAACATCACCGGCTAACACGCCTGCCTGAATGGCTGCGCCGATAGCGACAACTTCGTCCGGATTAACGCCCTTATGAGCATCCTTACCGAACAGTTCCTTAACCACCTGCTGCACCTTCGGCATACGGGTCATACCGCCAACCAGAACCACCTGGTCTACATCCGAGGCGGAAAGCTTGGCATCCGCCAATGCGGCTCTTACCGGTTCCACGGTGCGCTCGATTAAATCATCGACTAACTGCTCGAATTTAGCGCGACTCAAGGTCATATTCAGATGCTTTGGACCGGATGAATCAGCCGTAATAAACGGCAGGTTGATATCAGTCTGCATTGACGAGGAAAGCTCGATCTTGGCTTTCTCCGCAGCCTCCTTCAGCCTCTGAAGCGCCATTGAATCCTTGGCAAGGTCGATTCCTTCGGACTTCTTGAACTCATCGACCAGCCAGTCAATGATCCTCTTGTCGAAGTCATCACCGCCGAGGTGTCCGTCGCCGTTGGTCGATTTCACTTCGAATACACCATCGCCTAAATCCAGGATGGAGATATCGAAAGTACCGCCGCCAAGGTCATACACCGCTATCTTCTGGTCGGATTTCTTATCCAGACCATACGCCAGCGATGCCGCGGTCGGTTCGTTGATAATCCTCAGCACTTCCAAACCGGCGATCTTACCGGCGTCCTTGGTAGCCTGACGCTGAGAATCGTTAAAGTAAGCCGGTACGGTAATTACCGCCTTGGTGACTTTCTGTCCCAGGTGTTCCTCCGCGGTCTGCTTCATCTTTTGCAGAACCATCGCGGAGATCTCCGGCGGTGAATACTGCTTGTCATCGATCTCAATGCGAGCATCACCGTTCGGTCCTTTAACTACTTTATAAGGAAAGTTCTCAGCTTCGCTGACAACCTCATCGTATTTGCGTCCCATAAACCGCTTAATCGAAAACACGGTTTTCAATGGATTGGTGACCGCCTGTCTCTTGGCGATCTGCCCGACCAGTTTTTCACCGGTCTTGGCAAAACCAACCACAGACGGCGTGGTGCGGTTTCCCTCGGCGTTAGTAATAACCACCGGGTCGCCGCCTTCCATCACAGCCACGCATGAGTTGGTTGTGCCTAAGTCGATTCCTATTATTTTTTCTGACATAACATGTTCCTCCTTCTTTATTTAAAGAAAATTATCTTCAAATTCTCGTGCCGTTGGTCGCCCTCACCCGACGGAAAATTCTTTAGGAAGCGGGACATTCTTGTCCCGCGTATCATCCGCAGGCAGGAATGCCTGCTCTACTGATAGCTTTCGGTTGTCAAAACCATAAGGATTTGATCTACCTTCTTGTTACTCAGCCGGTCAGCCACATAGACGAGTCCGGGCAACCGCGAGGATTGCTCCTCCTTAATTCGATCCTGCCGTAAGATACGGTCGGGTGAGGGCACCCGACCGCACATGTCTATCATACATAGAAACATACCTCGCGCCTGCCTTAAATTCGGAGTCACGCACCGGGCGTGACTCCGCTTCTCTATATTAATCCCCCTAATTTACGCCATCTCGATAGCGATCTCTTTGGGCTTCGCTTCCTCAACCTTCGGCAATTGAATCTGCAATACGCCGTCTTTGTAGTTCGCCTTGATTTTATTGGCATCCACATTCGACGGAAGCGAGAACGAACGGCAGAAGGAACCATACATCCTTTCGCTGCGATAGTATCTATCCTTCTCGCCCGGTTTCTCATGCTTTTTCTCGCCGCAGATTGTCAGTACGCCTTCCTTTACGGTAAGTTTGATATCTTCCTTGGCGATTCCGGGAATTTCAGCCATAACGCTGATACCGTCTTCGTTTTCCAGAATATCCACCGGAGGAGCCCAATTGTGATTGAATCCCGGCCAGTCTTCATCGCTTACTGAGTTGTTGAAGAACTTTTGCATATACTCAAAGGGATTCATATCGTTTTTGTTTCTGAATCTTACAACTGTCATTTTATGTCTCCTTTCGTTTTTTTTTGGTTTTTGATCATTCCGACTATAACTAAAGCATTATTCGTGCCAAAAAACAACTACCCGTCTAATATACCATATAGCAACAAGTTAAGGTTCTGCGGGAAAATCGCCCCAAACGTTACTGGCAGACGCTACTGTCATATTGGCGCAATATCGACATAACTGACTTTTATCGGTCAAATTGGCTTAATCCCTTTAAATGGCACAGATTATACTTGTTTTTAACAAGAAAAACCTTATTATTGTAGTAGCTTCTGATTGGTTGTCGTAATTTCAAATTAACACACTTAACTACGGAGGAGATATGAAGTACTGGAGTTTTATTGTTGTCAGCTTTCTGACGATTGGATTGATCTTTGCAGGATGCTCCAGTGATGACAAAGGAACTAACTCAAATGGCGGTGATCAGCTCATAGAAGAGAGTATAGGGCCGGCAGGCGGTACAATCGAAATGACGGGTGAAGCTGCTTTGGAGATTCCGGTGGGCGCTGTTGTCGATACGGTTGATTTCTCCATGGAAGAGAATGACTCGCCGGAAGCCCTTGGAGGAACATCGGATTTTGTCTCAACGGTTGTTACTATAGGTCCTGCAGGTACCCAGTTCAACATCCCGGCGACAATTACAATTGACTATAATGAAAGTAATTTGGGAGGTGGAAGTGAGGATGATATCACCATTTACACCAATGATGGCGACGGTTGGGTAGCTTTGACAACTACCGTGGATACCGACAGTAACCGAGCTTCTGCTGAAGTGACTCATCTTTCTGACTTCGGGGCGGGAGTAGATACTGTTTCAACCGAAGCCGAGGGGATTTTCACGGCGCTCACGGTTCACAGAGGCGTGGTGTATGTGGAATATGAGCGGCAGGTGATGAAGATACGTACCGATTTTCTGATGGCATGGTTTGATAGCACCTGGGCGCCTTGCGAGCCGGAGAAATCCTGTCATCCGGATTCAGTACACTGTAATGAATATGTACTTGAATGGTCAAATCAGGAAGATGTATATAAGTACATGCAGTTAGTTGAAACTGAGTTTCTTGAACTTGGTGAGACCTATACTTACCATGTCTACGGCAATGATGAGGTTCCTTCACTCGATGCGGATATCGAATTTCCGCAGTATGAACCGGTGTTAACCGATCCAACTATGAATGATACGCTTTCTTTATCGGGATTCGATATTAGCTGGGATGGAGGCGGCGGTGGAACGCTAAGCTTGGCTCTAATGACGACTACCGGGGATACGAGTGTATTGGGCGTTTTCCTTGATACCGAAAACGACGGTAGCCATACCTATACGGCATCGGATTTGAACAACCTAACGCCAGGCGCTTATGTGATAGTCCTTAATATGTTCAATTATGAAAACATCGATGCAGAGGGCTATGATCCGCGCAGCTTTATAGAGGCAATGGTCACCAATAGTACAATGATATATTTGGAAGAATAGAATTACGACCATTGATGTATCGTTATCAAAGGCGGTCGCCAGATGGTGGCCGCCTTTGTATTTATCGAAAATTAATCCTATCATCGCTTATGTATCCTGAACTCGGTACTTAGAATTGCGTACAAGTGAAAATTCCGCCAGCGGTTGCGTACTTTTGCGGCATGTCTTTGCAAGCCTTCATGTTTGAATCCGTTTTTCTCGAGCGCTCTTGCCGAAGCGATATTATCCTCGAATATCCTTGCGTAAATTCTGTGTAGCTTCAATTCCTTAAAGGCGTATTTCAGAATTAAATGGATAGCTTCGGTTGCAACTCCCCGATTCCAGAACTTCCTCCCAATCCAGTAGCCGATTTCACCATTCCTGTCAGTCCAATTTATTCTAAACAGATCAATAATGCCGACTAAGCTATCGGTTTCTTTATAGATAATACCGAATGTGCGTCGCTTATTCTGCCGGATCATCTTGTTAGTTAACCGAATGAACTCTTCGGCATCTTCGGTTTTATAAGGATGGGGAATCGCCACTGTCCATTTGGCTATTTGCTTATCATTTACATGTTCGTATATATCGCGAATGTCGGAAAAACGCAATCTTCGCAGCCCTACTTTATTCTCTGATAGAACGAATTCCCCTCTCCTTTTGTGCGCCACTTTTCTAAAAGCCCTTGTCGAAAGATTCCGTTATTAACCGCAGCAGGCGGACTCGCCGCTGCAATCACAGGTAGGTTCGGTTTCGTTTATCCACCCCTGCAAAACTGCCGATGCACACCCTACTCCTGCGTGAACCGAAATTGCTCCTTCGGGGCAGTTCATGGCACACGCGCCGCACTCCATGCAGGAGTCATGATTAACCACAACTGCTTTTTTCCTATCCATATCGAAGACAGCATGAGGGCAAACATATAGGCACATCCTGCATCCATTGCATTTGTCTGAATCTAACTGCAATGTAGCTACGCCACTAATGTACTTCAGATCGAACATATTTACTATCCTATAATCAAATAAATTGTGAAATCACCCAAAGTGTTATACCTACAACCGCCAGAACGATTTGTGCGGGTACCGCAAAACGCATCTCCTTCTTTACTCCCGATAATGACGTATATGTGGAAGCGCCCGTAAAATTCATAGCTAAAAAGCTCGATATACTCGGCGTAATGAAAAACCAGGAAAGTAGATCTATGTTACTCCTGAATAGTCCCGGATATTTATGGCTGAAAATCGCAATTCCCCCCATTAGAACAATTCCTACAATCAAACCTTTCAGTGAAAATGCTTTACCGGGTATGAACGGGAGTAATAAAGGTGTTAAAACTCCACCACTGAGATAAGCGATAAACATAAGTATAACTGCATTCAATCCTTCGTCCGGTATATCATTAAATATATATCCTTCCGAATTTAAACCCGATAACAACAAGAAAACTAATGAAACCAACAGCAGATATTTTACGGACTGCATCATTTCCATCGGTATTAATACAGCACGATCTGACATGTTAAAACGGACTCTTCTCATTTCGGGATTAGCCCGTTTGTTATTTTTGAGAAACGCTGCGATATCATTCGCCCTCACAGGTCCATAAATTATGCGGAAGCCAGTGTCCTTTTTAACCTTATGGGCGCTCACGCCGGGTGCGCTTAACTGCGGTAATATCAATCTTCGATGGGAGATAAGCTCAGTTAATTTCTCGTACTTAATACGGTTTACAAGTTCTGCTGTTCCGAATGTTCCTTTTCCCGCAGAACACCAGACATTTATTCCTTTCGTATCTAAAACCAGAATCCAAGCATTGACACCGTCAAGTCGGGACCGAAGCCTATCGAAACTCAATTTGTAGTTTGCCGAAACCAATACTTCGGACTGAGCATCAGGATTGCCAACCGCATACAAACCGGGGTCTATCGAAAATCGCATCCGGAACGAACTCCATCGAGCTTTCCATGAATCCAAGCGATCAGAAAATTTCAGGGTTTTAGACACAACGGGAATCTTCCTATTACCGTTTACGATGAATCCTTCGATCCAGTCCGGCTGAGTGTTTTCGCGTCGTTCTATTATTTGAAATAACTCTCCTTCAGCAGATTTCTTGCAGCATTCCTTTTTTGAATCTTGTTTTTCGTTTGACATAGCAAACATTGGTTAATTTGATGGTTTACGAATTTAATACGATCTTTCCGATAGATGCTTTACCCAATTTATAATACACATTCCTAAAATTCAATAGCAATTCCCAAAGATTTTTATGAGATAAAAAAACGGGCGGTTGAGAAACCGCCCGTAAGTTTAACTAAGCCGATTGCGGCATTACTTCAACAAGGTTACGCGCTGTGTGAAGACTTTTTCACCAGCGGAGAGTTTGTAGAAGTATACACCGGAAGCCTGGTCGGCAGCGTTCCAGTTAACGCTGTGCTGGCCAGCTTCCTTATGACCATCGACTAAGGTGGCTACCTTCTGACCCATCAGGTTGTAAACTTCGAGGTTTACATTACCAGCAGCCGGTAACTCAAAGGTT
>WJIR01000154.1 GCA_014730175.1 Candidatus Zixiibacteriota bacterium | reverse complement strand
GTGGATTTTTGTGGATCGGAATAAGAAAGAAGCTATAAGTCAAATTGAGACGGTGATCGTTGGCGGAGATCTGGCTATCGTGACTCTCGCCGGGCTGATCTACTATTATCTGAGTTTCAGTGAGTTTCTGACATTATCCTTTTCTTATGCCTCATTTTTTATCTGGCTAAACCTGTTAAAAGTTTTCGCGCTATATTTTGCGGTACGGATGAAAGCGATCCATCCCAATCCCTTCTTTAAAATTTTCATCTTTTCCAACCTGATATTCATACCGGTAGTTCAAACAGCAGTTCCAGGGAGTATGGGCGAGTATAACTTCCTTTACTTTATTCTGATTATCTTTTCGGCATATTTCTGGGATTATCAGCGAACATTAATGGTGACCTTGTTTTCGGCAACCGGTTTTCTTTTGGTGACACTCGCACAGGGAGTTCCGTTTTCTCTGGTGCATTTTCTGCACCTCGGATTTTTCGCGTTGTTCTTCTTTTTTATAAAAGCGATTATGAACAAAATGAAGAATTCGAGGGCTAAGCTGATGGATGCTATGGATAACCTAAATCAACGCACCTGGGAACTTGAGTTGGCACATGGCGAAACCGAGATGATTTATAATACGGTTGCTGACATAGCCGGAACCATCAAGCTGCAGGAATTAGCTTCCAAAATTCTGGAGATAAGTACCAAAAGCCTGGGAGCAAAGGAGTGCAAGGTATACAAGGTTCATCCGGGCGGTTTAAGGTTTTACCTGATAGCGGAAGCAACCGCGGACTCTGTCCACAACTATAAAGAGCCTAAAAAGTGTTCAATAGAGGATTGCTTTTCTTCGGTCAATATCGATTATGAAAAAGACACCACCACGGGAAGTGTAAAGCGTTTTGAAGAGGGCGTAATCTTAAGCGATGACAAAGGCGCAATGTTCATACCGCTGGCGGCGCGTCAGCAGCTATTAGGCGCTATACTCTTAAAAAGCGCCAACGATGACGGTTTTTCCGGAAGCGAATTGAGGCGCTACGAGGCTTTAAGGTCTGCGGCATCCATGGCGCTGGATAATATTGTGTTGATGCAGAAAACCGAGGAGCTGGCTGTGGTCGATGAGTTGACCGGAGCCTATAATTTCCGTTATTTTAAAGATAAGCTAAGTACTGAAATTCATCGCGCAATTCGATATAAACTCGATCTGTCGATATTGATGATCGATCTGGATTATTTTAAAAAAGTCAACGATAAGTACGGTCACGAAGCGGGCAATATGCTGCTTCAGCAGCTCTCGGGACTATTCGCAAGGTGTATCCGCGAGGTAGATATATTGGCGAGGTACGGCGGTGAGGAGTTCGTCATTATCCTCCCACAAACCGGCAAGAAGGATGCCGTTATGGTTGCCGAACGTATTAGAAAGGAAACGGAGCTGAATGTTTTTGAATGTGGTCCGGAGGCTCCTGAGGTGAGAATTACTGTTTCAATCGGTGTGGAATCGTTCTCCCGGGCATATTATAAGGATACCGAACTATTCCTGAAACAAACCGACAAAAATCTGTATAAGGCGAAGAGGACTGGCAGAAATAGAGTGGTCGCTTATGATGAAGACCAGACTTCCGAAATCGATCCAGCTTCTATAATTTCCCCCTCGGATAACTATGATTCCCAATGAAACTAAATTCGGGCAGCTATTTGTTTTCGGTTTTGCCGGTAAAACCGTCCCGGATTACATAGAGGCTCTTATAGCAGAGGATAATCTGGGGGGATTAATACTCTTCGCACGCAACGGAGAAACACCTGAAGCGGTGCGAGATATCACCGACCGTATCCCTGACAAATCCCCATTGCGACCATTGGTGTTTATCGATCAGGAAGGGGGTAATGTAAGTAGAATCAGGTTCGATAGCTTTATCGATTCTTCAGCTAAGGAGCTGAGCGAAAAGGACGACCTTGATTTCTTCAGGCAATTGACGGTTAAAAGGGCGAAAGCGTTAATCGAATGCGGGATCGATGTAAACACTGTACCGGTGCTGGATATGCCATCTCATCCCGATATCAGCGTTTTGGAGGGAAGATGTTTTGGCAACTCCCCCGATAAGGTGATCAAATTCGCTTCGGTAATCTATGATGCCTACCGAGAAACCAATCTGTTATGCTGTGCCAAGCATTTCCCGGGCCTGGGGGATACCGTCGTGGATCCTCATTTCGATCTCCCGATGGATAACTCCCCGGTAGAGAGATATCTTCGGCATAAACTGCTTCCCTTCAAGAGCGCAATCGACCAGGGCGTCCCCATGATTATGACTACTCATATCTTGTGTGCTGCGTTGGATAGTAATTCACCGGTCACTTTTTCGCGGAAGGTTGTCACTGAAATCCTCAAAGGTGAGATGGGATTTTCCGGGATGGTTGTCAGCGATGACCTCGAAATGGGGGCAATGTTGAGATATTATGATTGGGATAGCGTGATATTAAACTCAATCAAAGCCGGGCACCATTTTCAGCTTGTTTGCCATAGTAAAGACAGGCAGTTGGATGCCTTACGTTTGGTGAAAGAAGAGATGGAGAAAGATAGTATGTTCGCGAAACAGGTGAGAAAAACAGTAGCAGAAATCGAGAAATTCAAGATGGATTATTCTGAGGGGAAGCAGGATGGTATCCGATAAGTCGGCAAGGATGACGCTTGGTGTCAACAGCGGGACTTCTATGGACTCCCTTGATATAGGGCTGTTCGATATTGGATGCAGTGGCGGAGAATATACCGTTTCATTCAAAAACAGCGCCTCATTTTCTTTCTCGACCAATTTGGAGCAGCAGCTTTATTCGCTGGCAGGCGGCGGTGATATAAGCTTGCGAAGTTTGTTAAAGTGCGATAAAGAGCTTTCGCTTATGATGAGTTCTTCAATCAAAGAAGCGATCGGGGAGTTCGGGCTAAATGTCGAAGATATTGATCTGATCGGGTCGCACGGGCAGACGGTGGCGCATTATCCCGATGAAAAGACCACTTCGCAGTTGGGCGATCCGTCGATTATCTGCGCCGATACCGGAATCACCACAGTCGGTGATTTCAGACGCGCCGATATCGGCGCCGGGGGCGAGGGGGCTCCGCTTTCGCCGATTATGCATCAGCATCTGTTTGCAGAGACAAAACCGATTGCTGTCCTGAATATAGGGGGGATAGCGAATATATCCTATGTCCCCTCTATAAATTCCAACGAATCACCGTTCGGTTTTGATTGCGGTCCCGGTAATATGTTGATAGACCGTCTTTGTCAACTTTATTATAAGAGAAAATATGATAATGACGGCGAAATAGCGCGAAGCGGAAAAGTAATCAAGGATGTTGTTGGTCAACTGAAAGGAGACGAATTCATAAATGCGGCTCCTCCCAAATCCACAGGAAGGGAACATTACGGGGATAAATTTATACAAAAATTCTTTCCCGGGATTTATGGTAAGGAGGATTTAATATGTACAGCTACGGAACTTACAGCCTTTTCGGTTTCTGCGAATCTAAAGAGATTTTTATCACAATGCGACAAGATCATTATATGCGGTGGTGGAGCGCTGAATTCCTATTTGCTTGAGAGGTTAGCATCCTATCTTAGCGGTTATGTAATAGAAAAATCAGATGATTACGGTATTCCCTCGAAAATGGTGGAATGCGCCGGCTTTGCATTGCTGGCAGCGATGGCTGTTGATAGAGTATATTCTGATTTAAGAAAAACTACCGGAGCAAACAAACCGGTGATACTGGGTAAAGTCTGTTATGCATAGTAACTTCAATTTCCATACAATATTGATAATCACTTTACTTTTGGTTTTCGCAGTATATCTCGGCGGTTGCTCTAACCTGTTGAATCACGATGGGAACGCTGCCAATGGTTCACAGAAGCGAAAAGACGGAGGAAATGTGCCCGAAGTTGCGGTTCAGCTACTTGATAATGTAGAGCGGATAGAATTCCATAGTGATAGGCCCTTCGTTATCGTTTCTGATTTAGGTGATAATGTTAAGGAAGAGTACTTCAGCATATCCGAAATAGGGATTAAATCAAACAGTAACGGACTGGAGGTCAATGATAAGAACTATGGTGAATTAGTGTCACAAGCGCGGCAGGTTTATTTCCGTAACACATCCGAGGATGGAATCGGTTATTTGAACGGCGATGGTTACAGGGGGACAATATATGCAATCTGGAAAGAGAATAATGGAACTATTGAGGTCGTAAATCGATTAGGTATAGATGATTACCTAAAAGGTGTTCTCCCCAAGGAGATGGGAAGAAGGAGCGAAGAGGAGTTCGAAGCGCTCAAGGCGCAGGCGGTTGCTGCGAGAACTTACGCAATGTACAAACTTAGACGCTCAGGAGGTAAACAGACCTTAAGGGCAACTGTTTTGGACCAAGTATATGGCGGATACGATATTGAAGATGAAATGGCTAATCGAGCGATTGAGGAGACTGCCGGCGAAGTTGTTATGAACGATAGTAACTTAATAGCTACTTATTATTTCTCGACTTGCGGAGGTAAGACCGAATCGATAAGTGAAGTATGGGAAGGAAATCGTCCCAATCCGAGTATGGTATCGATTGATGATCGCAATTACTGCGCCTGGTCTAAGGTGTATTTCTGGGAAGATGAATTCTCGCGTGAGTTGTTGCAGGCAAGGCTTGATGTTTACCTTAAAAAGCTTAGGGGTAAAGGGTTTTCCGGGGTTTTGCGAGATGTTAAGGTCCTTTCCCGTTCCGGTTCCGGGCGCGTTAGATTAATGAAATTCTATACAAGTCGGGAACAATTTGAACTAAAAGCGGATAAAATACGCTGGGCGATACGTAAATCGTCCGATTTTTCAAAAATTCTACCTTCAACATTATTCGATATAAAAATCGACAGAAGTAACTCCGGTGACTTAGAGAAAGTTAGGTTTATAGGAAGAGGAAGCGGTCATGGAGTAGGGATGTGCCAGTGTGGAGCAATCGGTAGAGCTCGCAGCGGTCAGAGGTATAGGGAAATTCTTAATGCATATTATACGCAAATAGTAATAAGAAAAGTCTACTAAATTTAAAAAGTGCTTGACACTACGAGTTAATATAAATTATAGTTTGCCGATAATTATCGGAAAAAAATTCTATAAATTTGAGCAAACGTCACTTAGATTGGAAAACTAACTGGAGGAAAAATGGCGAATATAACTGAATTTACAGATAGCAACTGGGATGATGAGGTACTGAAATCCGATTTACCGGTAGTGATTGACTTCTGGGCGGAGTGGTGCGGTCCATGTCGCATGGTTGCTCCTATAGTAGAGGAGCTATCCGACGAATACAACGGGAAGGTGAAATTCGGTAAATTGGATGTGGATAACAATTCGGGAACCGCTGCCAGGTATGGAATCCGAAGCATTCCCACTCTCCTTATCTTTAAGAACGGTGATGAAGTGGGTCGTTTAATAGGCGCTAAGCCGAAAAACCAGATGGTCAAAGAATTAGAGCCTCACATCGGTTAGTTTCAGAAATCGGCGGATTGTTTGTAAATTCTCTATACCAATGTGTTATCAAGAAATAAAAAATATTGTGATTATAATAACAAACCAAAATACAAAACTAAACAGGAGGTTTCTGTGAAAAAAACTGTAACAGTAACTGTATCTTTTTTACTTCTTACTTTGCTGGCTATGCCGGTGTCCGCAGCAATTGATTATACGGCTGTAAAGGGCGTCGGTATAAAAGGGGGATTCTGGGCGCCCATTATGAAGGGCTCCGATGTTGATCGCGAACCATTCAGCATGGGTTACAAAGGCGGATTGAACTTTAAGTATGGTTTAACCGAAAGTTTCGTGCTGGGCTTAGGCGTTGATTACGGTATGACTTACGATGATACTACAACCACCGATGATGCCAGTTTTGGTTTTCTCAGTAAAGATAATTCGGCTACCAAACTTACCGGTATCTTCACCGAGATTTATGCTCAGTATTACTTCCTGCCCGAATCCGGTATCAGACCGTATGTTCTGGGCGGTTTAGGAGCCAATTTCTGGAAATGGGAATCATCCCAGGATGAGGCTGAACCCGATGATAGTTACAGCGACTTAGTGCTAAAAGCCGGAGCAGGCGCCGAATTCGCACTTAGCGAAAAGGCCGGTCTTGATGTAGGCGTTAAATTCAATTTCCTCCCAGCTTATATCTCGACTCCCAGCGAATGGACGTCCGATGATAAAAAGTCCTCCAATCGCGCTTTCCAGGCATATCTTGAGCCTGGCTTGGCATTTAATTATTATTTCGGAGGTGGCAGGGATACCGATAAAGACGGCGTGAAAGATGATTTCGATCAATGCCCGGACACCCCGTTAGGCGCGATGGTCGATGCCAACGGATGCCCGCTTGATGATGATGGCGATGGTGTTTACGACGGATTGGATCAATGCCCCAACACTCCTCGCGGCGCTCGTGTAGATGTTAATGGCTGTCCTATGGATTCGGATAAGGACGGTATCTTTGACGGCATTGACAAGTGTCCCAACACTCCATCGGGAGTTTCGGTTGACACCAAGGGCTGCCCGCTGGATAAGGACGGCGACGGAGTACCGGATTACCAGGATAATTGCTCGGGAACTCCAAGCGGAGCTAAAGTTGACTCCAAGGGTTGTCCGAC
>WJIR01000011.1 GCA_014730175.1 Candidatus Zixiibacteriota bacterium | reverse complement strand
TAATGCGCCGAATTATCATTTCTGGCATGAACAGGTATTCAGGTTGATGTATCCGGATACCGAAGGCGAACCCTTTACTTTAGACGAGGAGGAAAGTAAATTTTCCTCATTTGATTTCAACTTGAACGAATATAATTTCGACTTCGACGAATGCGATTTCGTTGCTTTCGTCCAGGATGACTCCACCAAGGAGATTATACAGGGAGCGAGGATCGAGCTGATGGATCTGGATGAGTATCCTCGATTTGGGATTAATGTGGAGCCTAATGATGGCGATATCATAATTCCGGGTGAAGGAGGAAGCTTTGTCTATACGGGCGTGGTTCGTAATTACGCAGCGAAACCGGAGACAAGCCAGGTTTGGATAAAGCTGCGCTTTCCGGACGGATCGGAAACCCAGATAATGAATGAATACGATATTCCACTCGAACCGCTTGACAGTTTTATCGACTCTTCTATCGTTCAATATATCCCATCACAAGCGCCCGAAGGGAGATACAAATATAAAGTCCTTGTTGGTCATTACCCCACTGTTTATGATTCCTCGTTTTTCTTTTTCGATAAAGTACCACAAATTCAAGGGGATCAATATATATCTTCTTACCGAATTATCGGATGGTGCGCAAGCTGTAATCAAAGATTGAGCGCCTATGACACTGATAACAGATCCGAATTCAGGTGTTCGCCGAACCCTTTCAATCCAACTGCAAACATAAGCTTCATTTTGCAGCGAGCTCAGAATGTTAAGTTGGAGATATACAATATCCTCGGTAAGAGGGTGGAGAAATTGCGGGATGAGTATCTGGGTTCAGGACAGTATATAATAAACTGGGATGGGAGTAAATATCCCTCTGGTATATATTTCGCAAGGTTGGCGACAGAGGAGGGAATTCGGACTATTAAATTGACTTTGTTGCGGTAGTTGGGGGAAAGTTGAAAGCCGAACTACCGTATAGTTTCTTGTGGCGCCAGGTCGCGTGGCCTGACGCTTATGGTGTCGTGTGAGGCACCTGATACTACATTGGCCACATTGATGGTACTCGTAGCCGGATTATTCATAAATCTCCTGCTCGGTAGCGGAAGCCTTGCGCTTCCGGCTTTTTTCCGGACCCCGAATTCCAGACTGTAAATTGTTTATTGTTGTAAAATCCCCGAAGGACAAGCAATCGGCTACGGTTTACTAACTTTTATGAATTTTATCGGTTTAGTACGGTCAGACATCCCCGGCTGACCGAAGGTGTTGAACGGGTTTGCGCGATTTTAGAGTGGACGTTTAACGCACATAAGGCAATGTTTTTCGAGTTTCCCCAATCTCCGAACCTGAAATTCAAAAACAGATCCATCGAATTCTGACGTATTGTAGCGTCGAGAAATTACTTGATAATTACTGAATATTCCTTATATTAAAGTGAATGGTTTTAGTAATATTCCTTTCTTACTTCATGATTTAGGAGCTATTATGTATGGATATGCTTTAAGAATCATAATAGCGGGGATGATCTTCTGTCTGTTGGCGGAAATCGGTTTTTCGCAAGATACTCTTTGGACCAGAAGATACAGCGGTACTGATTATGAAAAGGCAAGGGACTTCCTGGTAACCGAGGATGGCGGTTATGTACTGGCTGGCAATAGGGGATTATACGGAGCTTATATATTGAGGGCGGATAGTCTCGGAGATAGTTTATGGTCAATAACGCTTGGATCGCAGCCGCACCATAATATCGAGGCGATATGCCACCGTACCGACGCCGAGGGCTACATGGCGACAGGCTACATAGATCCGGGTCCTTACGGAAACAGTGATTTTTGGCTGGTTGCTATTAGCGAGGAAGGCGATACGTTGTGGAGTAGAACCTATGGAGGAGGCGCAAAAGATCGCGCTCGCGCTATGGCTGCCACCAACGATGGCGGCTATATCTTAACAGGCTTTACTTATTCTTTCGGAATAGGCGGCGCCGATTGGTGGATAGTTAAAGTGGATTCCAATGGGGACATTCAGTGGAGACGAACTTATGGCTGGACTGATTATGACGTCGCTAATTCGATCGAGCAAACCGCCGACGGCGGATATATTGTCGCCGGTTATAGTTACCTGTACGAATGGGAACGGGCATATATAGCCAAAACAGACCCTGATGGTGATACCGTTTGGTTCTCGGTAGAGCTACACCAGCCGTATAAATACTTTACATGCGCAAAACAGACTATCGATGGCGGATATATTGTCCTCGGGTTGGAAGCAACCGGGGACCGCCAGTATCACGACGGTTTCCACTTACTCAAATACAGCCCTACCGGAAATAAATTATGGACCCGCCGGTTTGGAGCACTTCCACGGCGCAACAATGCTTATGATCTGCTGCAAACACCCGATGGCGGTTTTATTGCGGTCGGCTATGGATTTGGGGGAGTCCAATATAGAGCCGGATTAGTGCGAACTGACCTTCAGGGGAATTTATTGTGGGGGAGACTATATCCGACCGGAACCGAATCCAGCGAATTACATGCCATAGAACAGACAGCTCCAAACGAATATGCCGCCGCAGGCAGAGCCGGCGGGGATTTCTGGTTAATGAAACTGTGGGAGCCGGCTTATTGCTGTGAAGTGGAGATGATTACCGACGATGAACCGAT
>WJIR01000153.1 GCA_014730175.1 Candidatus Zixiibacteriota bacterium | reverse complement strand
CCCATATAGCGAGTATCACCAATGCCGAACCGATCAGCACCGTTTTCATCGGGAGATCCTGGTCGGTGCGGGGAGAGGGACCGGTATCAAGCTGCTTACCCATGATTTGTTTGGCGCCGGCGGCGAAAGATGAAACTATTACCGGAATCGATTTCGCCAGCGAGACGAAACCCCCGAGCGCAACCGCACCCACTCCCAGATACTTTACATAGTAATTACGCAACTGCCCCGGATCCAACTCCGCCAGAGGAATTTTCGCGGGCTTAATTACCAGCGTCGGATCAAACGAACCGATATATGACAACAAAGGCGCTATTCCCAGATAGCCAAGTACCGCCCCTCCTAACATCAGCGCGGCGATTCTGGGTCCGATAATGTATCCTACCCCCAACAGCGACGGAGTGGCATCGATAGCGATATGCCCGCCACGGTAGCCGAGAGTTTCTCCTTGAGCATTCTGCCAGTATAGATTCTGGATAGGTTCCTCGGGCCAGATATGAGCGATAGCAAACAATGCTTTATAAACCGCTCCCCATGCCAGTCCGAAGAAAACGGTTTTCGCTTTGCCGCCGCCCTCGTCGCCCGCTACGATAATCTCGGCGCAAGCGGTTCCTTCAGGGAACCTTAACTTACCATGCTCTTTTTCTACCAGATATTTGCGCAATGGAATCATAAACAATATTCCCAGCGAACCCCCCAGGAGCGACAGGCCGATGATCTGTAACTGGCTTATATCGTGCGGATTGGCTTGAAACTCCGGGAGCGTGGCATTCCAGATAAAAAACGCGGGGATAGTGAAGATAATCCCTGCCGCCAGCGATTCACCGGCGGATCCCACCGTCTGCACTATATTGTTCTCCAGTACGGTGCCGCCTTTGAACATACCGCGCAGCACCGCCATAGAAATAACCGCCGCCGGTATCGAGGCGGAAACAGTCATGCCTACTTTCAGTCCCAAATAGGCATTAGCGACTCCGAACACCACCGAGATAATCGCACCGAGGATAATAGCGCGCATGGTAACTTCCGGGATAGTTTTATCGGCGGTAATATAAGGTTTAAAACTGACATCGTTATTAGTCTGGGAATTTTCAGGTGACATCGAACCTCCGGGGATTTGTTAAGATTTAATAATACTCGAAGGTAAACCAGACGCCTGATTCAGTCAAGTTATTTGAAGCGTTTAAGCAGCCGCGCGCGGTTCTCTCAGCCAAGTAAGACCAAGAAGTAAATCGTTAAAAGTAGGAGCGGAATGGCCGTTATTCCTCCGGGGAAGTAACTGCGCCTTGTTATCATCATCCCGATATGCCCCAATCCGTTAAGCAGCATACCGATTCCGAATATCCACAGAAGTATTTTTACGGAGGGATTATCTTGAATCAGGAGAATCAGGATGACGGCACAGAATATGTAGATTAACACGTTTAGCGAGATGAATAACCATTTCGGTATTTCGCCGACCGGCAGTTTTTTGTGGAAACCGTGTTTTACCTCTTCTATGAGATGTAATACCAGAATTATGACTAACAGGATATATATCAATAGTATAGTACTCATCGGTCACTCAGTGCTGTTTACAGAAAATAGGTAATATCCCACACTTCGTATTACTTTTCAAGCGGAAATTGGTACGGACTATTGAATATATTCGGATTCTTCTTCCCATATCCAGGAATCAACCTTTTGGCTTGACAGTTCGCCACAATTAAATATCTTTAAATATCAGAAATTTTCTTCTTCTTTATTCCTAAAACAAAGGAGCCACAAAATGCTCAAGAAACTGATGTTAATGGTAACTGTTATTCTTCTACCGTCACTCGCTTTCGCTGCAGGGGGATATTTTCAAGCCGACGAAGTCGGAAATTATGAACATCCTTGGGGGCAGTATTTTGAAACGAAAGATGTCGCCAGTACGGATGACATACTCGACTGGCCTCAAAATCCCGGATGGCCCCAAAGGGTTTCTACCCATGGGAATTTCTCACCATCGCGCGGGAACTGTCTTGCCGATATCAATGGTGATGGTACATTAGAAGTTGTTGCATCCTCCAATAACCAGGTTCATGTCTTAGATTACTATGGAGAATATTTATCCGGATGGCCTGCGACAACCATCAATGTGGCGCAGGGGGCTCCTTCAGTCGGCGATGTGGATAACGATGGAGCCATGGAGATCGTCCAGGGAACCAGGGGTTTAGTCGATGGCGGACGGTTATACATGTTCGAAGCCGATGGAACTGTTTCCGCCGGATTTCCGGTTAATTTCAACGATCAGAATGTTGCCGCTGCTCCTGCTCTTTATGATCTTGATAGTGATGGCACCATGGAGATTGTGGTGGGAACCCGCGATTATCCTAAAGGGCATCTTCGAGTTGTTGATCACGATGGTTCCGAATGGGGAGGGAACTGGCCTGTGCTGTTAGATCACGTTCCCACAGGTACCGCCGCAATTGCCGATATCGACAACGATGGAGAGCCGGAAATCGCCTACATGTCCTACAATTCAATTTACCTGGTTAACGTCGATGGAACCGCTCTGGACGGATTCCCGTGGACATGTCCCTGGGGTAACTTCTCATATCAATCGATAGCGCTTCATGACATCAATGATGATGGATATCTTGAACTAATGTGCGCCAACCATAAGGATGGATCCAGCGCATTTATTCTCGATTACCAGGGGAATGTACTACCCGGTTGGCCTTATTATTTCTCACGCTGGACTTACTCCCCACCGTCAATCGCCAATATAGATGACGATGATGATGTTGAGATCGTAGTCGGTGTTTCCGGAGGTTTTAGTTATCCTACCGACAATCTGTATGCATTTGATACGGATGGAACCGTTCTCCCCGGTTTCCCTGTGGTAATTCAGGGCTCCGCAGAGGGTCCCACCGGTATAGGCGATACAGAAAGTAATGGCGATATGTATTTAGCATTCGATAATAACACAGTTGACCAGCAGTATCTGGGATTTATACATGTCTGCGATAATGCCGGAAATCTCGATCCCGATTATCCTCTCAGACCTACCGGCTTCACCTATATGAATGGTATTCAGTTGGCGGATCTGGATCGCAACGGCGTCATGGAATTCGTGAACATTTCCTCGTACGATTATGCATATATAAACGTATGGTCGCAAAGGGATTTCTATGGCGATCATCCGGTTGAATGGGAGACCTACCATGCAAACAACCATCGCACCGGACTTTACAATCCTATGGGCGGCAATGACCTACCGGGTCATTTTAACCTGGTCGGTCCCGATTCCGGTTCGACTGTCAGCCCGGAAGCCATACTGGAATGGGAAGCTTCGATCGATCCTGATGGCGACAACGTGGAATACTGGGTGGTAATTGATGATGAGGTGAACCTGGAAAACCCTGATGTTATCTCTGCAGGAATGGAAACTTCCATCAGTATAGCGGATTTGGAGTTGGAGCCGAATGTCACTTATTATTGGTATGTAACCGCCGATGATGGGAACTGCTCCTGGGTTACCGCTTCCAACCAGAAATTCTGGTCATTCACCATCGGCGGAGCAGGATGCGTGGATATCGCCATGGAACCTGATAACGAACCTATCATAGTGCCTCCGGGCGGTTCATTCGGGTACACCGGATTTTTGACCAACAATACGTCAGAACCGCTGGTAACTGACGCCTGGGTAGGAGTAATTTACCTGGGTGTGTTTTATCAACTAAATTATTTCCCGGGAACGAATCCTATACAGCCGGGGCAGACTTTATCTACCCATGTAGTGCAAAATGTTCCCGGTTATGCACCCGCCGGCGACTACATTTACATGGCATACTCCGGCGATTATCCCGAGCCCTGCGATTCTGCATTCTTTAACTTCGAAGTAGCGGAGCCTGCAATTGCATCTTCAAACCAGGGATGGACGCTGGAAGGCGGATGGATCACTGATGGAGACACGCCGACGGAATTCAGTATCCTGGGTAATCATCCCAATCCATTCAATGCGCAGACCTCGATTACGTTTGAGATTCCTACTGCCACCGATGTAAACCTGACCGTTTTTAACCTCAGCGGTCAGAAGGTAGCCACTTTAATCGATGGAAATCGGGAAGCCGGATATCATATCGCAAACTGGGACGCCTCGAATTATTCATCCGGTATCTACTTCTACAAACTGACTGCTGGTAACAACGTATTTACCAAACGGATGACGTTGGTGAAATAAGTGTAGCTTAAATCGATAGGAAGGGATTTTTTCCCTTCCTATACTTTTCACTAATCGCAATCCCCCGCAAAACCACCATTATTGTCATGTTTTTACAGGAACTTCTGAGTAACTTATCAAGTTATCCTTACTAAATTGGATGGGATTTCACTCTCAGTCCTGATAAACAGCAAATTCCGCGATTAGCATCTTCCATGTAGTTGTTTGTTAACGCTAATATCATGGTAACATAGACTAAATAGACAAATATCCGGTAGGAGGTTTTATGAACCGCACAGTTCTCTCGCTTTTATTGTTGCTGTCGGTCTGTTTGATTCAGACCTCAGTAGCGCACAATGTGGATTACCTGTCTTCCACATTGTGGACGGAATTCAGAAACGTAAAAACGCAAGGTGATTATGCCTATTGCGATTTCCAGAATGGATTGATGGTTCTCGACATCTCTAATCCGTCGAGTCCGGAATTCGAAAGCCAGCTATACCTCGGAGGAAATGAGAGGGAATTCGGCTTTTCAGGCGATTATATCTTCGTCGCAAACGGGAATATGGGAGTTAAAATTGTTGACAAAAGCGATCCGGGAAATTTGGAGATAATCGGATCAATTGAAACGGATGAAGATGCTAAAGGTATCGCAATACATGAAGACTACGCTTTTATCACGGTTGAATGGGAGGAAGTTTCCGGCGGCGATATTTACGATGAAGTGCTTATTTATGACATTTCTTCGCAACTCAATCCGGTTTATATCAGCAGCTTCAGCGCCTTTTTCATGCTGCCTGTAAATTCCGTGTTCGTACGAGATAGCACCGTTTTCATTACTTACTCCGGGACGCGGCTTGTCTCCGGTTATCAGCTCATCTTTGGTGGTGTTGCGCTTTTCGATATTGAGGATATCGGTAATCCACAGCTCCTCACAGATTATTTCACTTATGACAACAATTTCAGAGACATCTTCGTGGACGGCAATTTCGCTTATGTCACCCATAGAGACGATGGTCTTCTTGTATTCGATGCCACCTATCCTCAGCAGATATTCTTAATCGGTACTTATGACACACCCGGATGGGCATCGGATATAACCGTGCAAAATGATATCGCTTACATTGCCGATCGAATCGAAGGACTGCACATAGTGAATGTAGAAACACCTTCCACTCCTGAATTCGAAGGGCAATACAATCCGGAGTATTTCGTAAGTAACGTATGGTTTGATAATTACAATATCTACACCGGGGGCGTCCGCGCAGGTATGGAAGTGATCGATGTAACCGATCCTTCAAATCCGCAAATGGAGGGAACGTTCGAAATCCCCGATGCAAACGATAATGTATTCATTGCGGGAGATTACGCATATGTTGCGCAGGGCGAGGCAGGAATGCAGATCGTGGACATATCTAATCCGCTTCAGCCGGAGCTTCTGGGAAGTTATTCTGACCAGAATTCGCGGGTACAGGATATCTATGTGGACGATCATTACGCTTATCTGGCAAACTTCTATTCGGGACTACAAATCATCGATATCAGCAATCCGAATTCCCCGATCCACATAGCGAACCATAATACTCCGGATCAGGCTTTAAGTGTGCAAGTCGATGGACAATTAGCCTATATCGCGGATGGCTCCAGCATGCAAATCATTGATGTTTCTGATCCGCACAATCCGTCATTCACCGGCAGCATAAACTATACCGGTTACACAGTCGATGTTTACGTGCTTGGGAATTTTGCTTATGCGGCGGTTGACGCGTTCGGATTACGTATAATTGATGTATCTGATCCTGGCAATCCGATTCTGGAGGGAACGTACAATACGACCGGTTCCGCAAAGGGCGTGTTCGTCAAGGAGAATCTCGCTTACGTAGCTGATGGGCATTATGGCGGATTAAAAATAGTCGATATTGAAAATTCTCAGAGTCCATTTTTGGTTACCCATGTTAGAATGCCGGAAAGAACCGCGAACGATGTGGTGGTTTCGGGCAGCTACGCTTATGTTGCGGCGTCAGATTTGATGGTTGTAGATGTTTCCGATCCCGAATTAGCCAACATCACCGGAAGTTTTAAAACTCCAAAAACTCCCCGTGGAATAGCGTTGTCAGGCAACGATATTTACATCGCCGATGATGTTTCGTTGCTGGCATTGAACTTTGCGCCTTCTGATATTCATGTGAGCGTTATTCCGGAAGATCAATATCTGGAATACTCGCCCGGTGGCACAATCACCTATACGGGAGTCTTGAAAAACAACACAAATGAATCTGCATCGGGTGATGTTTGGATATCCGTGGAATTACCTGACGGAAGCGAATTTGGTCCGGTTGCCGTTCATAATAGTATTCCACTTAATCCCAATGAAACCCAAAGCTTATCAGGCATTGAACAGCAGATCCCAAACATTGCACCTGAAGGATACTATTCATATATTGCATATACAGGAACTTACCCGAATGATATTATGGATTCATCCTCATTCCAATTCAGAGTTACCGGCGTTAGCAATCGCGGTGGGAATAGCGATTGGAGCCCGGCGAAGTGGTTGGATGAAAAACCGGAGTTACTTCCTCAAACAGCTATTCTTGGAAACAACTATCCGAATCCCTTTAATGCTCATACCAAAATTCGTTTCACATTGCCATCTTCCGGGAATGTAAACCTGAGTATTTTCAATTTGCTCGGGCAAAAAATGACTACATTAGTAGATGGTTATAAGCAAGCGGGTCAGCACACGGTTACCTGGGACGCCTCGAATTATTCATCAGGTATCTACTTCTACAAGCTAACCGCCGGTGATAAGGTATTCACCAAGCGGATGATGCTGTTGAAGTAGTTATTAGTTGTTAGTTTAGACACGTTGTTTATAACGAAGGTAGCATGGTCAAGGCGAAGTCTTGGCCATGCTTAGAATAGTCCGCGCTCGCGGCAGACAGAATCGTCTGACTCCGCATTAAGCCGCCGTAAGCCCTGCGATCTGACCACCGACGACATGATAATCTATTAAGTCTAAAACCGTTAGCTACCGTGCTACATAGACAAAGACCGCTTAAACCCAATCTAAATACTCATTTATTTAATCACAAAATATCATTGCTCCCGTGTTTAGCTTTTCTTATATTGGCAAGTTATTTTATGCAACCACTAACGGAGTTCAGAACTTAGCTAAGTATGTCAGGAATATTCGGATTTTTGGCTCGCCGTTTTATAGCCGGAGATAATATTGAGGAAGCTCTGCAGGCTGTCGAACGTTTAAATTCAAAAAAGATTACTACAACGCTGGATATATTGGGGGAAAATGTCAGCAATAAAGAGGAGGCTGTAGCGAAAGCAGATGCGTATATTGAATTGCTGGATCATATCCACCGTAGCGCGGTTACTTCACATGCTTCCATAAAGCTGACTCAGATGGGATTGGATATCTCGGACCAATTCTGCTTCGACAATGTTTCCCGGATATTCGAAAGAGCTCAGGAGTACGATATTTTTATACGGGTGGATATGGAAGGATCCGATTATACCCAGCGAACATTGGATCTGGTTTATAGATGGCACGAGATTTATCCGAATATGGGTACGGTAATTCAAGCGATGCTTCACAGGTCTGAAGATGACGTTAAAGAATTGAATCGACAGAAAATTAAAGTCCGGCTTTGCAAAGGCGCTTATAAGGAACCTGCTTCACTTGCTTTTCAGGACAAAAAGCAGGTAAACAAGAATTACGCCAAACTGACTAAGATGCTTTTGTCAGACGGTGTGTATCCTGCAATCGCCACCCACGATGATAAACTCATTGAGTATACCAAACAATTCGCTGCGGAAAGCGGTATCGGACGGGATCAGTTCGAATTTCAGATGCTCTACGGTATACGCAGAAAACTTCAGGAGCAGATTACGAGTGACGGATACAGAATGCGAGTTTATGTACCGTACGGAACTCACTGGTTTCCATATTACTATAGAAGACTGCGCGAGAGAAAAGAGAATATATTCTTCATCCTCAAGAATCTTTTTAAAGACTAAAATTAGGGAACACCGCGCTATGTCACGCCGTTTTAAATCCATCTAACAGTCATATTATAAGGCGGAACATACGAAAAGAAATGAACGATTATTCTTTCAAAATCACTATCATCAATTTTGCTAATAATAGTAATTCTAAATATCCAATAAGGAGCGAATATGGCTGCAGCCACCAAAAAAACATCTAAGAAGAAAAAAGATGTTGATCACCCATTTACAGACAAGCAGCTATTGGAGGTATATCACTATCTTCAAAAAACCCGTCTGATGGACGAACAGATGAGGAAACTTTTCCGTAAAGCGCGATTTGCCGGCACATTTTTCTCGGCGGTGGGGCAGGAAGCGACAACCGTCTGCCCCGCGTATCTGCTGGAGAAAGACGATTTTATCGGTCCTTCGCATCGCGAAATCGGCGCTTGTATCACCAAAGGGATAACCCTCAAAGAAATAACGACACAGATATACGCTCGGGGCAACTCAGTCGATAAAGGCAAATCTCACCCATGCCATTATGGGAGGAAGGATATCAATGTAATCAATCCGGCATCTACGGTCGCCAGCCAGACAGTGTTAGCGACCGGAGCCGCTATGGCATATAAGATACGGGGAGATAAGCATGTAGCAATCGGCTTTTTCGGAGAAGGTGGAACCAGCCGAGGGGGCTGGCATGAATCCCTGAACTTTGCGGGTGTTCATAAACTGCCGGCTATCTACGTTTGCCAGAATAATTTCTGGGCGGAATCGGTTCCTGCGTCGCTTCAGGCAGGCGTAAAGAAGTTTGCAGACCGCGCTAAAGCATACGGTTTCCCGGGGGTAACTATCGACGGCAATGATGTTGTTACAGTATTAAAAACCACGAAGGAGGCTATTGACAGAGCCCGCGCAGGCGAAGGTCCTACATTGATTGAAATGCTCACCTACCGCTGGTACGGCCATTCCGAGATCGATCCCGCAGATTATAGAACGCAGGATGAATGTGATCTCTGGAGGAAAAAAGACCCAATTCCTCGATTCGAAAAATATTTGATGGACGAGAAGATACTTTCCCGAGAGAGGAAAGAAGGGATAATATCGGAGATCGAAACCGAGATAAAGGAGGCTATTGACTTCGCGGAAGAATCACCTTACGCCGATCCCGAAGAAGCGTTGACCGATGTTTACGGGGAAAACTATGGCTAAACCGGATCCTATTCCGGCATCGCAATCGGCGGCAGAAATGCCCCAACTGGTACTTCCCGAGCATGCTAACGTTATGGGCAATGTTCTGGGGGGAATGGTGATGCACTGGATTGACCTGGCCGCGGTACTGTCAGGAAGAAGACATTGTCGAAGAATGGTTGTAACCGCGGCAGTCAGTCAATTATCGTTTCTTAATCCTATCAAGGTGGGCGGACTGGCGATACTCAAGTCCAAAGTGGTTTATACCGGCAGGACATCTATTGATGTCAAAGTTGAGGTATTCAGCGAGGAGCTTAATACCGGCGA
The DNA here is from genome assembly GCA_014730175.1 of Candidatus Zixiibacteriota bacterium. Taxonomy (GTDB): domain Bacteria; phylum Zixibacteria; class MSB-5A5; order UM-FILTER-46-8; family UM-FILTER-46-8; genus WJIR01. Next base: position 16,920 of record WJIR01000153.1, on the reverse strand, counting down.
AGTGAAAAAAACATCATCGGCTTATGTTACCCTGGTTGCCGTTGGCGATCAAGGGGAACTGGTCGAAGTGCCGCCGGTGCTACCGGAAACCGAAGAAGAAAAATCGGAGTTCGAAGCCGCGAAAGCCCGTAAACAAAATCTAAAAAGAGAAAAGCTATAAATTCTATCTGGAGATAATATGAAACAAACAACCTATATCCAAGCGATAACCGATGCGCTCGATGAAGAGATGGCGCGCGACGAATCGGTATTTTTAATCGGACAGGATATTGGTCTTTACGGAGGGGTATTTAAAGCGACCAAAGGGCTGCAGGACAAATATGGGAAGATGAGGGTTATCGATTCACCGATATCCGAGGTGTATATCGCCGGCGGTTCAATAGGCGCATCGCTGGTCGGTATGAGAGCTGTACCCGAAATCCAGTTTGCAGATTTTATCACCCCCGCGATGGATCAGATAATACAGCAAGCGCAAAAGGTGCGTTATCGCACCGGCGGTGAGTGGTGGGCTCCGGTAACCTTCCGTGTCTGCTGCGGAGGCGATGTCGGCGGCGGTATCTATCATTCCCAGATCAATGAAGCCTGGTTCGTTAACAGCCCAGGGTTAGTAGTAGTTATGCCATCTACTGCCTATGATGCCAAGGGCCTGTTAAAAAGCGCAATTAGAAGCAACGATCCGGTCATATATTTTGAGCATAAACGTTTATACAGATCGGTCAAGGAAGAACTGCCCGAAGAGGAATTTCTGGTTCCCATCGGTAAAGCGGATATCAAACGTGAGGGGAAGGATGCGACTATAATTTCCTACGGATATATGCTTCATCAGAGTCTCAAAGCAGCCAACACCTTATCCGAGGAGGGCGTTGAAGTCGAAGTTCTTGATTTGAGAACGCTTCTGCCTTATGATAAAGAAGCTGTTTTGGAATCTGTTAAAAAGACCAGCCGCGCTGTGATAGTGCATGAATCGAATAAAACCGGCGGTGTAGGCGCAGAAATATCCGCATTTATAAGCGAAAAAATATTTGAATACCTCGACGCTCCGATCACCCGGGTCTGCGGTTTGGATGTTCCGGGAGTACCGTTCGCTCCCCCGATGGAGCATTACTACCTGCCCAATCCCGACAGAATCGTCGATGCTGTTAGAGAACTGATGTCGTATTAATACCAAATTGGAGGAGTTATGGAATTAAAAATACAGGTGCCGCCTCTCGGTGAATCGGTAGTCGAAGGGACTATTGTAAAATGGTTGAAGAAGGTTGGCGATGAGGTAAAACTGGATGAGCCGCTGGTTGAGCTAATGACCGATAAAATAAATGTGGAGATTCCATCACCGGCGGATGGCAAGATAACGAAAATCCTCGCCGAACCAGACACAGTGGTGCCGGTCGGAGAGACTATCGGGATAATGGATGCGATAGAAGGTAGCGTTAAGGACGGGAAAGCATTTCAGACAGAAGCCGAGGATAAACATGTTCCCGAAAAACCACAGGAGCAAAAATCGCCGGAACCGGATGAAGCTTTCCAGCAGGTCATGGATCACCAGCGACGCACCGGTATGCATGCCCCGAGTGAAGATGTTGAAGAAGGTATTAAGGAAAAGAAATCCTCACCGTTGGTCAGAAAGATGGCGCGGGAACATCATATAGACCTACGGAAAATAAAAGGCTCCGGTCGGAATGAAAGAGTAACCAAAGAGGATGTTCTAAAATATATTGAACAGCGCCATACGGTCGACTTTGATGAAGCATTCAAGTGGCCCACAGAAGAGGATGTGGAAACAGTTCCCTTCTCCGGCGTTCGTAAGGTTATCGCCGAACACATGACGAAGTCTGCATATACTATCCCTCACGTTACCACATTCGATGAAGCTGATATGTCAGAAGTAATCGAGTGGCGCAAGAAGTATGTCGATATAATCGAAGAGAAACATGGCGTTCGCCCAACATATATGCCGTTTTTGGTTAAGGCTTCCGTTTACGCCCTAAAAGATTTTCCCTGGGTGAATTCTGAACTCTCCGAAGATGAGAAGAACTTAAAAATCAAGAAATACTACCACATCGGATTTGCGGTCGGAAGGGATAACCGGCTGATCGTACCGGTGCTTAAACATGCGGATCGTAAGAGCTTCATTGAGATTACAAAAGAACTCACCGAACTCGGAAAGAAAGCGAACGAGGATAAGCTCTCCATGGACGAAATACAGGGCGGCACCTTTTCCATAACCAATGCGGGTATGTATGGGGCAACCGCCTCCACTCCGATCATTGCACATCCGCAGGTTGCCATCCTCGGTGTTCATAACGTAAAAGAACGTCCCTGGGTCGTTGATGGCGAGATAGTGATCCGTCCCATTATGAACCTGGGACTATCCTTCGACCACAGGATTGTCGATGGCGCTTATGCCGTCCAGTTCCTGCGTCGTTTGATTGAGTATCTGGAGAATCCCGAAATGTGGATGCTGAACGTAGTGTAGCGAAAGGAGGTATTGAAACTATGGCTGCAAAGAAATATGAATTGATCGTTATCGGCGGCGGTCCGGGTGGATATGTCGCCGCAATCCGAGCCGCCCAGAATGGACTGAAAACCGCCGTAATAGAGAAAGCAAATCTGGGAGGTGTGTGTTTGAATTGGGGCTGTATTCCATCCAAAGTGCTGCTTCATGCCGCTGAACTTTTTCATGATATATCCTCGGCCCAGCAATTCGGGATCATATTGGATTCGAAACCGAAGTGGGACACAGAAAAACTCCGCGAAAAAAAGGACACCGTAGTCAAGCAATTGGTAGGCGGAGTTAAAATGCTTCTGGAGAAAAACAAGGTCGATATCATTTCAGGCTTAGCCCGGTTTGAGTCCGAGAATAGTATAACCGTTACTGATGAAGAGAAAAACCGGGGGATAATCAATTTCGATAGGGCGATTGTCGCTACCGGAGCATCTCCGATATCGATTCCCGGAATGGAGATAGATCGTAAGAAGGTTATAACCAGCAAAGAAGCGCTGGAGGTTGAAGATATCCCCGCAAAGTTCGGTGTTGTCGGCGGCAGTTTTATCGGATGCGAGATGGCGGAGGTATATAACGCTCTGGGAAGCGAAGTTACGATCATCGAAATGCTGCCGTCTCTCATGCCCTTAGCCGATGAAGAGATATCTTCCACAATCGGCAGAGCCATGAAAAAGAAAAAGGTCACCCTGAAACTATCCACCAAAGTGAAAGAAGCTAAAGTATCCGACAAGGGCGTGGAATTAACGGTTGAGAATATGAACGGGGAAACCGAAACGCTTAAGTTCGATAAAGTTCTCTCGGCTATTGGGATGAAACCTAATTCCAATAATCTCGGATTGGAAAAAATCGGCGTGGTGATGGATGAAAAAGGATTCATCAAAGTCAATAACCGGATGGAAACATCGGTCTCCAACATCTTCGCTATCGGTGATGTAGTGGGCGGCGCGCTCCTGGCGCACAAAGCATCCCACGAGGGATTAGTTGCTGCCGATGTAGCCGCGGGTATTCCTTCGGCTGTTGATTTCGAACATGTTCCTTATGCCGTATTTACCGAGCCGGAAATCTCCGCGGTCGGGTTAACCGAACAGCAGGCAAAAGAAAAGGGAATTAAATATAAGGTCGGTAAATTCCCGTTCCGCGCACTGGGTAAAGCAATCGGTATGGCGAAAATCGATGGTTTTGTAAAGGTGATCGCCGATGAACAAACCGATGACCTTCTGGGTATGCACATCATTGGACCGCGCGCTTCGGACTTGATCGGCGAAGCGGTGGCGGTGATGGAATTCGGCGGCGCATCCGAAGATATAGCTTCACTGATACATATTCATCCGACACTCACCGAAGCAATCGGCGAAGCGGCATTGAATGTGTACAAAAAAGCGATACATATTATCAATTAGAGGCAACTGTTAATCGATTATACCCGGTGGAATCGGAGGATTGAATCGTATTCGTTCCGCTAAATGGTGGGTCAATAATCCCATCATCCGAAATTTCATTTAGCCTTCGTCTTAAAGAAGGCATGCAGTATTCAACCACAGCAGCGACCCACCCTACCGATGGATGATTCCGCCGCAGTTATCTTAGTATCGTAGGGTGGGTCGCCGAAGTCAAGGTTAGTCTGTTACCTAATATCTGTTTTCAAAGGTGCCTGATAATCCGGAGCCTCACCTTTTGACCCACCAATCTAAAGAACTTACTAATTTGATTAGGAAAACGAATGTCAGATTACAGAAGAGTCAAGGAATCTAACACTCCCTACTTCTTTACTCTTGTTACATACGATCGCGCCCCACTATTTGCTATCGAAACTAATATTGTCAAGCTCAAAGAGTCCTTCAAGAAGGTGAATGTAAAGCATCCGTTCACAGTGGAAGCTATCGTAATCCTTCCTGATCATATTCATACTATCTGGAGTCTTCCGGAAGATGACACTGATTATCCAACTCGCTGGCGCTTGATCAAGCAAATGTTTAGCCGCTTAATGATTGTCGAATATCCCAAGCTTTTCGACGCATTCCCGGGAACAAGTAGAGCGAACGAGCAGGAGAAACTGATATGGCAAAGACGATATTGGGAACATACGATCAGAGACTCCGAGGATTTTAAGCGACATTTGGATTATATACACTTTAATCCGGTAAAACATGGCTATGTGGACAAACCCTCGAAGTGGAGATGGTCGTCATTCAACAAATGGCTTGAATCCGGTGAGTATAGCCAAGATTGGGGTACTTCACGGGTTTTTGATATCCCGGGGGCTGAATGGGATTAGCTAAATGGTGGGTCAATAATCCCATCATCCTAAACTTCATTTAGCCTTCGTCTTAAAGAAGGCATGCAGTATTCAACCACAACAGCGACCCACCCTACCGATAGATGATTCCACGGCGGTTAACCCAATTCCTTTTATTTAACCGCTTTCCAGACCTTCTCCACCTTTGGCGTCGGGGCTTTGGGTGTGGTTCCAAGGTCCTTCAGCCTCGTTAATAGCTTTTTACCTGGTAATGTCTGAAAAAAGTAAGTCGGCAGGAAGATGCACAACCGTTCGAAGAAATCATCAGCTGCCGGTTTCTGTTTGCGTCTGATACCGTTATCGACAATCCAGATATTCTTAGCTTGAACTTCTTCATATACATCTTCGGGGATATCATCATAAAGCGGTTTCTTATACGGATCGCCGGTATGCGCCATGATATTCTTGCCCAGACCGATCGCTTTGGCGTAGTTGCGCCAATGGTCGGTATGCGTCAGGAGGTTTTCGCGCCAGGTATCGAGTTCTTCCCTTTTACGCGCTCCCGCGCCTACGCCCGCGCCCCATCCGTTGCGCCCGATATAAACAAACAATTCGGAAATCGGCTGACCCTCTTCATAAAACGAAATCCATACATGTTCTTTGTACGGCTTCTTCTTGGGATTAAAGCGGATATCGGCGTTGATCCTGGAGATTTTGGGCTTGCCGTTGAAGTCGGGCAGGAAAGCGGAGACCGGCGCGATAAGCGAATCGGCCAATTCTTTCATCGGTTCCCGCACATGTTCCACATACCGTTCCCGATTCTGATTGAACCAATTCTTATTGTTATTGTCCCACAAATCCGCCATGAACTGAAAAGTCTCTTTTGTGATGGGCATGGATATCTCCTGTTTCAGATAATTGGACTAATCAATTTAATGCAATTAATATTAGGGGCGGTTCCGTGTCAAAAGGATTGAAGTCTATATCCCAAAGAAAACCTTGTAGGTCACCTTGAAATTCCGTCCGGCTTCGGGCATGATCGATTTTACGCGGGAGAGATGATTGCGGTATTCTTTGTCGAAGATGTTATCGAAGCTAAGTGATATGCTGTGTATCCATTGCCCATGTGTGAGAAAGTACTGAGCGTAGGCGTTATAAACCAGGTATCCATCCGTGGGTTCTTCGAAAGTATCCACCCTTTCCTGATTGTCGGCATATTGGGCGCTAAAGCCGACAGAGTAATTCGGAGTGGAATATTTGATTTCGGACAGACCTTTCAGCGGCGGAATCTGCGGAAGCGGTTCGCCGGTTTCCTTGAAATCACCCCTGGTGTAGCTGACGGATGAGAGGAATGACAGGTTACCGGTCAGTTTGGCTTCGGCTTGAGCTTCCACCCCTCTAAGACGCGCGGACACCCCTTCGGAGGCGTAAATCGGAAGCAATGTCGAATAATTTATGCGACCGGTATTGCGGGGGATGATGTAGTTTTCGATCTCGTTGTTAAAGAAAGTGATCGAGTAATCGAACCGTCCGGTTTCGTGAAAGAAGAATAGTTCAGCGCCGATACCATGCTCGTCGTCGAGATCGGGATTGCCTACTTCATAGGAGTACGCAGCCAGGTGAGGACCTTCGGAGAACAGTTCCTCGATAGTCGGGACGCGCGAAGAGCGGCTGACATTGATACCGGAGTGAATTACCTTCGACAAGCGGTATATGGCGGAGAATGAAAGCGAGTATGTACCGAAAGTTCGCTCCCGGATGTGCCCGATATTAGCGTCCGGCTTTTCGTACTCCGGTGTGATACGATCGTAATTAATCCGTCCGCCGAATTCAAGACTGAGTTTGTCATGGGTGAAATTCTCATAGATGTATAATGAGACATTAGTGGAAACAGTCGGAGGATTGAATACATAACCGCCAATATCGAAATCTCGGTGATCGAACGTTATCCCGAAGATGCCATAACCGAACGGCCCGATCTGTTCGTGGTTGAGATCAACATTCCCGGAATAATTAATAATCTTGAACTCGGTACCTATCAAGCCGTTCGACTCGAACTCCTTGTGACGGTAATATGCGTTACTGAAATGAAGCTCCACACTTTCGAACCTGTCAGAACCGATATTGATCCTGCTCTTGGCATTATGCTGCCTGCGGATCATCTCGATATCCACACCGTTGGGATGGGCGCCGATAAATCCGCCTGGGATGCCGTAATCCAGTTCGAACTGACGATATGAATAACCGGCAAAACCGAAGTCTGTGAAATAATTGCCGCCGATGCTGAAATCAAGGTTTTCGGTTTCGGAATTTTGCAGCCTTCCGATTGGTGTATGCAAGTCGGATGAGCTCTTGCGCGTCAATTCTGTCTTAACCAGCATCTGATCGAAAGGAACCTCAAGAGAGAGCGATCCCAGATAACCTTCGTTGGCTGTCTCCCCGTAAGCCCCAACCGAACCGTATATCTCCTTATGCATATCCATCGGAATCTCGTGCCGCACGGCATTGACAACCCCTCCGAAAGTGCTGGACGATTTCAGCAGGACTTTCGGACCCCGAATAACTTCTATTTTTTCCAACGAGAACGGTTCGATGGTTACCGCATGATCGGGCGAGGTGGCGGACAGATCGATAGTCTTATATCCATCCTCGCTTATCACCACACGGTCGCCGCTTAAACCCCGCACAACTGGACGCGCCGGCGCAGGCCCCATTGAGCGGATAGCCAGCCCGGTCTCGTTCTTTAGCGTAGAAGCAAGCGTCAGTCCCATCTCTTTCTGCAAATCCTTCCCTCTCAACGAATGAGAGAAATCATCCAGCTCCTCAAACCTACTATGTGTATGCTGGCTGGTTACCACCACCGGGGACATCTCGATAGCCTTGGGGATGAGATAAATGACGAATGTTCGTCTATTTCCGTTGTTGAATTCAAATTCGAGATGGTTACTCAGGTAACCGATGCGAGTCACATCGATTTCGTATATACCTTCTTCGAAATCGTTGATTTCAAACATACCGTCATCCGAGGTTGCTATCTTGATATTCCCTTCAGTGACCTGAACCTGGGCATTGGCGATCGGCTCCTTTGTTTCGGCATCCAGCACGATGCCGGTAAATGTACCGGTTTCGGCAGGCGCAAGTTGAGGTAAGAATATCAGCATGAAGAGAGCAGCCAGAAAGACAGAGAATAACGAATGACCCAGCCGGATAGGAATGTCCGACCTACTGATAAGTTGGTAGCGCGGACATTCCTGTCCGCGCACATGGTTCTTCGACGCAATCATCAATTCACCGTAACCGGAATTTCCTCAAACTGCTTATCAATCTCTCCATCATAATAAATGAAAACCGTAATGGTGCATTCACCCGCCGATTTACCATTCAGCTTAAAAGCCCACGGTTCATCCGGCTCCTGACCGGTGATTGCAGCAATAGTAGTATCACTGCTGGTAACCACCAGCGAATGCGGCGGTACTCCCGGCCAGAATTCGATATCGTCTTCGTCGAAGAAAATCGTCTCGATATGGTCGGTTGTTTCTCCCCCGACTACCCGCAAAGTATCCTGAGTTGGATTTCCGCTTCCTTCAAGATATGCGGTAGCTAACAAAGAATCGCTCTCTTCATCAATCAGTTTTACCCCGATCGGTTCCCCGTGAAGCACTGTCGTATCGACCACGATCGGAATCGGTAACGTGGTGAAGTCCGCATGATCGACATGAAGCGCCTGAAATTCGACCGTGGTGACTCCTTCGGCTAGCCCGTTAATGTGGAATTCGAATTCGCCTTCATCGCCTTCGTGCCACCACAATTCCGCAATATCGGAATCGGCGAACTCCGCTCCAAAATGCTGATTATCATTATCGGGTGGATCGATTACATTTCTATCTTCATCGTAGAACTTAGCATTCCAATGAGGATTCAATCCCTGCGAGACGAATAGCGTATCGTCTATCTCCGTAGTCCCGGGCGGGTAGTCCGGCGCGAAATAATCCAGTATAGTAGCCCCCGACTGATAAATTATCAGCCCCGCCGCATCGAAATGCTCTTCCTGTGGTGTCAGCGGATTGTCATCATCGCTGCATCCTATAATAATTATCGATAATATTATCATAACCGAATATACGATAATCGGTCTAATCATATACTTCTCCTTAATTAAATCTGCAAATTGCAATCAGTCATTGATCGGCGCTAATGAATTGCCGACGAATATATACTGTCGCCGACTTAATTCAGCGCCGAAATATTGTCAAATCGTTCAAATTATTGATAGTCAAATAATAAGCAAATGGGGAATTACATTTGAGGCGGCGCGCGAGATTCTATGAGTAGAGCCGTACGCTGGGGGCAGGGTCTCTGTACATTGCCAATTGCGCACTTACTCTCAGCAAGTAAAGAAAGTAATGCAAAGGAGACAAATATTACAGCGGTAGAGATCGCTGCATATAAGAAACAAATCTGACAATCCGAATGATATCGATGATCCTCGTGATGATGACTTACTGTTATAGCAATTACTGCTACAAATAGCAGACAAGCAAAAGCAGCGATATGAATTCTGTGCTTATAAATGAGTTTCATTTATTCCCTGCCTAATCAGTCTCCCGTACCGATTTGTGAATACAAAAACATAAACGCAATTCCCGGAAATATGTTCCTCGATTAGTGCGTCGTAATCTAAATAAAAAGTCAAGCCCCAAAAAGGGCTTGACTTCCTGAGCTGAAGGAAACAACGACAGGTAAACCGCTGATGCAAAGAACTGGATACTAATCAAACTTCCGCTTCACATAAGTTCCCACATTGAAGTTGTTGCCGAAAGACGACTTTGAACCGCTTCCACGTCTGCGGAAAGCCGGCACGTTTAGGTTCACTTCCGGTTTCTCAGCTTCGCTTTTGTCGAATTCCTCTTCTTGTTTCTCTTTCGGTCCTGGTTCACGCTTGATATCGGAATCATCTATAACAGGATAATCGTCGCCGAATAAATCAGGCGTTTCAAAAGAATCCCTGGCTTCCGATTCCTGTCTGGGCTGGCCGAATCCTGTGGCGATTACGGTAACACGAACTTCATCCTCGATCTCAGAATCAATCTTGGCGCCGAAGATTACATTAGCCTCGTCTCCCGCGGCGCTCTTTACCAATTGCGCAGCCTGGTCAACCTCAAACAGAGTTATATTGGATCCTCCGGTAATATTAACCAGAACGCCTCTGGCGCCTGCTATATTTACATTCTCCAAAATGGGGGAGTTTATCGCCCTGGTGGCAGCATCCAGCGCGCGGTTTTCGCCGGTTCCGTAACCCGTGCCCATCAATGCATCGCCCATCTCCGACATGACCGTTTTTACGTCGGCGAAATCGAGATTGATAAGAGCGTTTATCGAGATCAGGTCGGATATACCCTTGGTCGCCTGAAACAGGATATCATCGGCGATTTTAAAGGCATCCGTAAGAGGTGTTGTTTTATCGACGATATCGATTAGCCTTTGATTCGGGATTACGATCAACGTATCAACCTTTTTCTTTAGCTCAGATATTCCCCCGAGAGCTTTTGACATACGCTTCTTGCCTTCGAAATCGAACGGTTTTGTAACGATAGCGACTGTTAATATACCGAGTTCTCGAGCGACCTCCGCAACAACCGGCGAGGCTCCGGTTCCGGTTCCGCCGCCCATTCCGCAGGTTACGAACACCATGTCCGCGCCGTTTAAAAGTTCCTGAACGCGTTCACGATCTTCCTCCATCGCCTTCCGACCTATATCGGGATTCGCTCCCGCTCCCAAACCCTTCGTTAAGCTCTTGCCGATCTGAACTTTGGCGGGGGATTTGTTGGCATCGAGAGCCTGCAGATCGGTGTTAATCGTGATAAATTCCACGCCGCCCAACTGAGCGTCGATCATCCGATTTATAGCGTTTCCACCTGCGCCCCCGACACCGATTACTTTCATGCAAGCCGGTCTTTTTTCAGCGTCAGCATCAAATTCTAATGCCATAATCTTACTCCTTATTTTAATTGTAATATTTTCCTGCTAACTCTTCTTGCGAAACAATCTCAATATCGGTTCTAACCATCTGATTAGAATATTCTCTTCTTCGAAAACAGCGTCGAAATCATCATCCCTGAGTCCATACAACAGAAGTCCCAAAGCAGTAGTGAAACCGGGGTCCTTGACAACATCGGTCAGTCCGGAAAAATCCTGGGGGACACCGATCTTAGCAGGGATGTTAAATATCTTTTCGCAAAGTTCTAATACGCCGGGCATAGTTGCGGCTCCGCCGGTAAGAACGATTCCCGTCGATAAGTTCTTAGCGAAAGGAGTTCGCCGCAGTTCCCTTAATGCTAATCTTAAAATTTCCTCAACCCGCGGCTCTATTATTGCGGTAAGTACCGAACGGGATATCTCGCGTGCAGCCCTTCCTCCGGAATTCGGCAAAGCTAATGTTTCCTCGGCATCTATCAACGTCGATAAAGCGCATCCATATTTGATCTTCAACGATTCCGCGGCATCCAGGGGAATTCTCAATCCTATGGCGATGTCATTGGTAACTGATTTCCCTCCCAGTCCGATCACAGCCGAATGCCTGATGGAACCGTCATAGAAGACGGCTAAATCGGTTGTACCGCCGCCGAAATCTATCAAAAGAGATCCCAGTTCTTGCTCGTCTTCGCTCAGCGCCGCCGCAGCGGAAGCAAGAGGCGTTAAAACCAGCTCCTCGACCTCCAACTCCGCTTTCCTTACAGCTCGGAATAGGTTCTGTGCAGATGTGCCCGCGGCGGTGACGATATGAACATCAACCTCAAGACGCACACCGGACATGCCGGTAGGGTCCTTGATTCCGGTTTGGTCATCGACTGTGAACTCCTGCGGAATGGTATGGATGATCTCCCTGTCCATGGGAATAGCCACGGCTCTGGCTGCATCGATTGCCCTCGCAATGTCGCTATGCGTTATTTCGCCGGAGGAGCGAGAGACAGCAACAATTCCCCGGCTGTTAAGACTTCGGATATGATCGCCGCCGATAGAAACGAAAACCGAACTGACTTTGACACCCGCCATTGCCTCAGCATCTTTCACCGCCTGATTGATAGCCGTGATAGTCTTTTCGAGATTTACCACCACGCCTCGACGTATTCCACCTGAGGATGCCTTACCTATCCCCACTATTTTTAGACGATCATCCTCAATTTCGGTTATGACCACCCGAACCATCGATGAACCGATATCAAGGCCCGCGATTATATTTGGATTTCTCATCCGACCCCCGACTCGTTGCTGTTATAAATCAATCTCACGAAATTGCCATATCTCACGTCTATAACTTCCGGTTGTCTCTCCAAGCCATGAACATATTCCATCACTGATCTCAGTTTCAAAATACGATATCCATAGTCCGAAAAACCGAGAGTTGCCGGAATCTCCGAAGGGATGATAGTTATCATTATGCCGCTTTCTGAGTTCAGCTTTATGGTAGATATATAACGTGTAAAACTGCTGTCTAACCTGCTCAGCACCTGCAAAAATGCCAGACTATATTGAAGATGCTTGTCGCTGCAATAATCCCCCGGCACGAGTGTTGATTCCAGCTTACCGATATAGACCGGCATATCCACACCTCTGGATACTTCGTTCGAGTTGATTATTCTTCCGGTGGATGATATGGCAACAAGATGATCCGATTTCACCCATAAAACCGGACGCTCATCCATTACGCTCATCTCGATTCGCATATCCGGCGTTCTACGTAAACTCACCGAATTAGCCCCGTAAATCTCAGCAGCGCTCTGACCGAGTTCCTTCAAATTCACGGCGAAAATATCGACTGAGTCCGATGCTAACGCCTGCACGAAGGTTGTATCCAACCCAGCGCTTGACTCGCCGTTTATCACAACGCCTTGCACAGATATGTTAACCTCCTTCAGTACGAATTGATTGAAAAAGAATGCAACTATCATCGCAATGAGTAGGCTGATCGATATTTCTTTAATCAGTCTGATCATCTTTCTCCAGAGCCTCTAACAATGCAGCGCCAACCTTGAATATGTTTCCCGCGCCAACCGTAACCACCAAATCGCCTTTCTCCAGTTCATTTTTAATTACTGAAGGTATGGAATCCGTATCAGGGATATACTCAGCGTCCGTATGACCAAGCTGCTTGAGGGTATCGGATATCAAATGCCCTTCGACACCCTGTATAGGTTTCTCCCGCGCAGGATAAATACGAGTAACGATAACTTTGTCAGCCTCCATCAGCACCGTTCCAAACTGCTTATAGAAAGCCTGAGTACGAGAATACAAATGCGGTTGAAATATTACCACCAGCCGTCTATCGAAGGAGCCTTTGATGCTTTTTATCAATTCGCTTAGTTCGGTTGGATGATGAGCGAAATCATCATATAAATCTATTCCATTTACCTCGCCCTTATGCTCAAACCGACGACGAACACCGGTGAACGATTCCAATGCTTTAACTGCTGTCTTGAACGGAACGTCTAATTCCATTGCTACGGCGAGAGCAGCCAGAGCATTTTTGATATTATATTGACCGTGTAAGTTCAACCGCATTTTCCCTGCATGGTCTTTACCGAAGAACAGATCGCATTCAGATCCTCTTCTGCTGAGCCTGAGATTCCGGGCATTTATATCCGCGTGCGGAAGCAAACCATAGGTTAAAACATTTCTTTTGAAGTCGGGGTACATCTCCTGCAAAATCGGATCATCCAAACAGAGTACTACACGACCGAAAAACGGGACGCGATTGGCGAACTGCAGGAATGCACTGCGAAGGTCATCGAAATCGGCGTAGCATTCCATGTGTTCCGGTTCCAGATTGGTGATGACCGCTATACTGGGAATTAAATCCAAAAAGGAGCGGTCATATTCGTCAGCTTCCGCCACCAGGTAATCACTCTGACCCAGTTTTGCGCTGCTTCCTAACTTGGATAATATCCCCCCAACGATTATTGTCGGATCGAGCCCCGCCTCCGATAGAACCATCCCGGTCATTGATGTTGTTGTGGTCTTTCCATGAGTACCCGCGATTGCGATCCCGAACTTCACCCGCATCAATTCGCCCAGCATCTCGGCCCGCCTGATGACCGGCAGCTTCATCGAATTCGCCGCAATCACTTCCGGATTTTCCATGCCAATAGCCGAAGAAATGATAACTGCATCGCTTTTATTGATATTCTCCGGCTTATGTCCGACTGCGATCTCGGCTCCCAGTTTTCTCAAACGTTTGACAACCGGGGACTCCGCGATATCGGAACCGGATACCGGATAACCCATGCTCAAGAGTATCTCGGCGATCCCGGACATCCCGCTACCGCCTATACCGACCAGGTGCATCTTCTTTATTTTATTAAACCGCAAAACCATTAACTTATCTTTCCAGAAGCTCCATGATGTAATCGGTTATCCTCCCGGTTCCCTTCGATTGAAACCGTTTCGCCGACTGTGACATCCGGTTCCTTACCTCGTCCGAACCAAGAAGGCGTTGCAGGCCGATCAACAGATTGCTGACCAGATGTTCATCGTCCTTGACAACCAGAGCCGAACCGATCGACTGGTGGAACACGGCATTCTCCATCTGATGGTTGGCAGTGGCGTATTTGAATGGAATTATTATCATCGGTATACCCGCTTTGCTCAACTCCGCCAGAGTCACAGCGCCCCCTCGGCAGACGGCGACATCGGCGGCAGAATAAACCGCATCGATCCTGTGGAAAAACGGCTCCACGAGCGCCTCTATACCCGCGTTTTCGCAAGCTGCCCTGATCCTTTCCTGGTCTTTCTTTCCGCACTGCCAGATAAGGTTAATGCGATTCTTGTCGAAAACCGGCTCTGTTAAAATTGCTTCCATAGCTCTATTGACCGACTCTGCGCCCTGAGAACCGCCAATAATCAGAATATTGAGACGGTCCGATCGACATCCCAGAATCCTGCAGCCTTCGGTGCGAATCAGTTTCCCGATTTCATCCCTCACCGGATTGCCGACATACTCCGAGGTTGATTTTCTGAGCAATTTCTTTTCTGCCTTAGGATATCCGAGAAAGGTTTTCGATGCGAATACGTTTAGTAATCTCGATGCCAAACCTGGGATACTGTTCTGCTCCTGAAGCACCAATGGAATCCTCCGGAGAAATGCCGCGGTGCCGACAGTACCGGCAACATAGCCTCCGGTAACCATGACCAAGCTCGGTTTGAGTCGATTGAGCATAAGTAGCGATCTGACAATATTGACCGGATAGCTCATCAGAAATCTCAATACGCCGATCACACTCCTTTTCATCATGACAGCTTCGACAGTCTGAAACGGGAAATCGTTGCTCTTTATTAAATCCTCTTCCATTGATCCACCTCTCCCAAGAAACAGTATCTTAACGTCAGGTTTTTCTTTTATAAGCCTGCGGGCGATAGCTATTGCCGGAAATATGTGACCGCCGGTACCACCTGCTACGAAGACTATATCTATCAAATCTATATTTCTCCTGGTTTGTGATAGTGTTGCTTTCCCGGATGACCGAGAGTATTATCCCTATCGATATCATGCTGAACAACATCGATGATCCTCCGTAGCTGATAAACGGCAGCGGTAATCCGGTCACGGGAAGAACACCCAACACTACGCCGATATTTGTTAATGCGCTTATCGATATGAGTGATATCAATCCGAACGCGATCAGCTTTCCCGACTTCTCCTCGATTCTCATGGCAACCCTTACGCCAAGATAAAAGAGGAACAGAAAACTCGCCAACAGAGGAATCGTAAGCATCATACCGGTTTCCTCTGCGATGTTGGCGTAGATGAAATCGGAATGTGGTTCGGGGAGAAAAAGTAACTTCTGACCGCCACTCCCCAGACCTGAGCCGGTAATTCCTCCCGAACCGATAGCAATCAACCCTTGTTTTACCTGATAGGGTGAATTAAACGGATTGAGTAATCCCACAATCCAGTCCAGAATCCTATCCTTTTCATATCCAAAACCGAAAATCATTAGAGCAATTATACCGGATCCGCCCGATATTGCCGTCAACAGGTGCCTGCCCTTTGCTCCCGCGACATACAGCATCATTCCAATCGATGCGGATAGAGTAAGAGTGCTTCCGATATCGGGCTCTATCAATACTAAACCGCATACAATCGCAGCGACCGTTGTTATAGAGATATAACTTTTCCAGTCTCGAATTTGATTGGATAGTTGCGCCAGCGCCGATGCCGTGAAAAGAATCAAAGCGATTTTCGCCATTTCCGACGGTTGGAAATTAAAGGGACCGATCCGCAACCAACGATGGACATTCCTTACCGGCTCGGTAAATAAAACAACTAACAACAGTAACACGGATATACCCAGCAAATAGGATGAATACTTGAGCATTCGCTTATAACCGATAAGGTATGCACCAAATCCGCAGGCAAGCGCAATTATAAACCACAATAACTGACGTTTGAAAAAGAACATAGAATCACCCAGATTCTGTTCGGCGTAATGGGACGATGAGGAGTAAACCATCAGACAACCAAACAGGCTGAGGGACAGGATCAATATAGCTATTAAATACTCCGCATTTTTGGGCTTCGTGATCGACATTACGATTGCATCCGCTCCTTCAGCCGGTTCACCTCTTCTTTGAACACCCTTCCGCGCTCTTCGTAGTCGCGGAACATATCGAAACTGGCGCATCCGGGAGATAACAGAACGGTATCGCCATTCTGCGACAACGTTTTTGCTTTCTCAACCGCATCCTTCATTGAAGACACTCGATGAGTTCTGGTCACATCCGATAATTGCATATCGATTTTGTCCGCCGCTTCACCGATCAGTACCATCCCTTTAACCTTTTTCTTGACCTCATCTCTCAATACCGAAAAATCACCACCCTTGTCCTTACCGCCGGCAATTAAAATTATCGGCGAATTGACACTCCTGAGCGCCATCTGCATTGCATCCACATTCGTCCCCTTGGAATCGTTGACATACTTCACTCCATCAATCTCCGTTACGGTCTCCAATCGATGTTCCACTCCGGAGAAATCTCTCAGTGAGTTTCCTATATGCTTGATACTAACCCCAGCCAATTTCGCCGCCAGTACTGCTGCGGCGCTATTTGCCAGATTATGCGGTCCAGGAATCCCGATCTCATCCACTGGTATAACCGGATAGCTTCTACCCGCGGATTTCAACAT
>WJIR01000152.1 GCA_014730175.1 Candidatus Zixiibacteriota bacterium | reverse complement strand
TCTCTAATTGTATTAACATTGACAATAGGCAAAGCAAAAAGCTGACGTAGTACGACTACTCCACTCTTTGATGCGGTCTTGCTCAATTTTTGTATTTTATCCATTTCTTCCTGACGCAAATCAGTTATTCTTTGTGCTGTCAATATTGCCTTATCAGCAGTTTCAATTATTCCATTGATGAAATATTCAAACCATTCTTCTACTTCACTATTATGGTATCCGTTTAATCTTCTGTAGTATTCTTTTTGGTATCTCTTAAAATACGAGGAAAGAAACAATACAGGTTTGTCAAGCAACCGACTTAACCAGAGATAAAAAGTAATAAGCAATCGCCCGGTTCTGCCATTGCCGTCAAGAAAGGGATGAATTGTTTCAAACTGTGCATGGATGAATCCTGCTTTCAGAAGAGGCAGCATATCATCTTCCGTATGCAGGAAGTTTTCAAAATCATATAACGCATTTTTCATCTCTATGGGTGGTGGCGGTATGTAACTGGCATTTTTAATAGAAGTTCCACCAATCCAATTTTGGGTTTTTCTAAATTCGCCTGGATCAGAAAAATGAGTCGAGCGGGCGCCTTCCATCAAAACCTTGTGTAACTCTCGAATGAATCGCAAACTCATCGGAATTTTCTTAATTCTATCAAGTCCATAGTTCAGTGCTTTTATATAATGCAGAATGTCATCCACATCCTTTGGTAAGGCCCCACTCGTTTTAGCCTCTGCTTCAATAGCATCGATCATTGTCGCCAGAGTTCCTTCAATCTGACTTGAAGATGCGGCATCCTTACGAATGTACATAAATATAAAGAAATCGACATCTGGAAGGAGTTGGGTAATTCCGTCCAATTTCCCCAATAAGCGTTCCGCTTTCGAGTGTTTCAAAATTAGCTTTTGAGAGCATTCAAACCTGTTATCAGGTGGGAACTTACTTGGGATAAACGCACTGTAGTGGTTATTTTGCCTTATAAATTTGCCTATTTCCATTTTTAATCCAGTTTACATCTTCTCTTAGATGTCAACAGTTTAACATGTTTTGTTTACATTGTCAAGGCAATGTAAACAGATATAAGTAGTTAATCATGTTTCGGAGAATAAATAGTACCTTTTTTAAATCAACTTCTTTCTAACAATTTTCTAACAACGAAGTGTTCTGAAGTGTAACCAACTGGAACGAAGTGAACTCAACTGAAACGAACTAAAAGATTATTTTTCAACGAATTATCTATAATTCGTTGACACCTAACATGTTGCCTAAAATGGGCTTAGGAGAATCCCTGTCTCCCAGTTTATTGTTCATAGTAGCCCTATTGGCGAGTATGTCAAAGGACTTTTTGTTTGCGGGACATAGAGTTCCGTTGAAAAATGTACAGTTCGAAAGTATCCTATCCAGGAGCTTGCGTTTGACCATGGGAGTTTGCCTGGTTCAGCTTAGTAAACCAGTTTCCATTCGCCGAAAAAATCCCCGATAAAAATATTACTCGACTTCAAATCTATAACACGAGTATTGGTACCCTTCGGGTGAGCGCGGCACCCCTCTGGCTTAATATCCCTTACCCAAATGCCCGATGGTGCCAATCGCAATTCGGGAGTAGCCAGGAGCGGATATCAATGCCTCTTATCCTCTGTTCAATAACAATGTTTTCAAGATGTATTCCGGCTGCAAAAAATAAAAGGGATCAGCGTTAAGCTGATCCCTTCATTGCTTCGAATGGAAATCAATTTACGGCATTTGACAGCCGTTTACCAGGAACGACGTCTGCCGCCCCCATTTCGTCCACCGCCAAAACGGTTATCGTTACGAGGACGAGCTTCGTTTACATTAAGCGAATTGCCGTCCAATGTCTGTCCATTAAGGCTCGAAATCGCCGATTGGGCTTCCGCTTTGGTGTACATCTCAATAAAACCGAAACCTCTGGATTCCCCAGTGTATCGATCCTTGATAATGTTCACACTTGACACTTCGCCGTGGCTTTCGAATGTCTGGCGAAGGGTGTCTTCTGTCGTGTGTGGTGACAGATTCCCTACATAGAGTTTCATTTCACTCTCCTGTTTGGTTCATCTCAGACGCAACTCAATTAGGATATCGCTTCATAGATGAACATATGAATGCGCATTATTGCGCAGAAGTCTCCGGATTAAAATTTTATCGGGGATTGATTTTGATTACAAGCCTTAAAAATATTAAGCGAGGAAACTCGTGATTTTACTTAATATATCGGTACATCTATATGATTGCAACAATTATTTTTATAAATTTCGCATATATTATAAGGCAACAATTGAAGTTTCAAAACTTGATAGCTCTTTCGTGTAGGGACAGAATCCGATTCGTATGATACCATCTGAATTTTCGGATTGAAGCCTTAAACCCGTGGAGCCAAACACTTGCCCTCCGTAAAACATCGGGAGCTCGGACACCTGTAAGCCTCCTGCTTATTCCTGTCTGCGGCTCAAGGTCATCCGTAAAGTGGAGGGTCAACGTCGATGTATCCCGCACGATAGGGTTAGAATCTAATCTCTACCGAGATTCCGATCTCGCGTGTATGATGCTTCTTTTTGAGTATGCGATCGTCGGAATCTGTCCAGCCGAGTTTCAGTCCACCGCTTATCTTGCTGGAGAAAGAATAGTTGGCATTAAATGATATCGAAAAACTCCCCCGATCCGTATCCGGGGTAGGAGCCGATCCGGGACGCTTGGTTTCGGCCTGATCTTCCTGCTTGGTTATAGTGGCGCTCAGGCTTAGCTGCGAATCGAATTTTATCCTGCTGAGGAACGGAAGCTTAATTCCCTGCGGCGCTTTGAATGAATAATTTAGAGATAACGAAATTGTCGAGCTGTTCGAAGTCTTGGTGCTCTCGCTGCCCTCCCGAAGGTTTTCCGATACCTGTTTGGATTTATCATACTTTAAGCTGGTTTTTAGTCCATTCTTCCAGTTCAATGTCCAGCTGAAAAGCGGTCGGAATGATGTGGTTTCATCCCGGTTGGTCACAACGCCCGTATTCGGATTATCCTTAATATCTTCTTTTACCGAATATGCCGACTGAAGCGAGGATGAAGACGCAATTTTGTTCAAGAATGCAATCTTTTCCAAACCGGTTAGGTTAAAGCTCAAATCGGGAAAAGTGACAGAATTAGAGCGGGTCGGTTCGGCAGTACTGGAACGAGTTGTCGTTATCCGCTTAGTATATGAGAAATCAATATTGAGCGCTTTGAATGGCGAAATACCGGATTTAAAGCTATAATTATCCGACAATGTCTTCCTTGAATTCTCGATTCGATCTCCTTGTTTAGTTGGAACTCCGGGATCCTCTACGAAACCGAACTTGTACATCCATCCCGGCTCATCTACCAGGTATGGCCTCGCGAAATCTTTGGAGCGAGATAGCTGGACTCTGATAGGATCAATGCTTGACATAAGCCCTCTAAACCTATGCCACAGCCATACAGGACTGCCCGGCATCGGACCTTTGTCTTCTTCTTCCCCTTCTAACTCCTCTCCGTCTTCGGATTCCCCCCCTCTATCTCCACCTCCGGGCATACGACCTCTCTGTCCCCGACCGGGGCTGTATCTCTTGCTGGAACCAAATAACCTCTGCAAGTCCAGCGATCCGTCTATTCCCACATTATTACCATTTGTTACCGTATAGGTAGAATCCAAATTTGTCTTGGGATCGGAATTATGATGATAGTTCGAAGTATAGCTGAATCGAGTATCAAGGAAATTTACGAACTGGGGACGCCAGGAACTATTATAACTCTGCTGGTAATCCAATTCCCTGCCGAGTTTTATCTCATTGGGATCAAAAGAGAGCTTTATTTCGTCATCATTCCGAATATCCCTCAATGTGGTAAAATTAAATGAATTGGTCAATGCGCTGAAAGGATCATACTGCGTATTCCCGCTAATGGTCAGGTCCCGGGTATAAGTGGTTGGTAGGCGACCTGTTAACGAAATGGTGTTTTTAGTCTGTGAACTAACCGTGCCATTAAACACGAGGGTTTTTGGTAGATAATAAAGGTCCGAATTAGAGAGTTTTTTCAGTAAAAATATATTTTCCGTCCACTTAAATAACGATAATTTGGGCTGACTCCTGATAGAAAGGTCATACTTACCCTTAGCTGTCCATTTATCGGTTGTACTCAACGGAATGGATGGGCTTCGGGTTTCAGAATATGACGATGAATACGAACCGGACAGTCTATTCAACGTTGCGCCGATCAGCCAGTTATCGGTTTTCATATTCATTGATTCAGAAATATTGAAAGTAGTAACTGTATTTTCGGTGCGTTCTTCGGACCGTAGTTCCTCAGGCAGCACAATATCGGAGCCCGGTTTAAGCCGGGGTAAGTTAACCGAATTTGACCATGAAGCCGAAACCGGGATACTCATTCCCCAGCTCGGCGGAAGGAATTTGTGAAGCGATAAGCCGCCTCGCACATTCTTCTGGGTTGTTTCGGCACCGGAACCATATTTCTCAAGCAAGGTTACAAAATCCGGTCCTTTTCTCTGGTAAGAAGCCGAGAATGTTGCGAAATCCGCAATACGGGTATCAACCGAGACCCTTGCCGCCCAATCAACATTGTCCCTGGCGTTGGTAAGCCTGAGTTCGTCCACCCAGACCTCGCCCGTTAATCCATCCACTCCGGCTGTATCAACCTGAACTCCCATTCCAAACCATCTTATGGTAGTGAGCCGCGGATCGCCCACAATTCGGTAATTAGCCTGGGTCGTGTCGACTACTCCGGTAGTATCCTGGTTCATCTGAGCGTAATTCTTCAATGCCGTGATGTCAGGAAAACTGATAACCATTTCGTTTGCGGAATCCCAACCCTTCTTGACCGGAGTATGAAATTCGTAGTAGTTGAGCGAATCCTGCCCCATACGGTATATAAAAGTAGTATGACCATCCGATATCGATGAGTCGC
The DNA here is from genome assembly GCA_014730175.1 of Candidatus Zixiibacteriota bacterium. Taxonomy (GTDB): domain Bacteria; phylum Zixibacteria; class MSB-5A5; order UM-FILTER-46-8; family UM-FILTER-46-8; genus WJIR01. The sequence goes on along the minus strand of WJIR01000152.1, from coordinate 9,947 downwards.
CATGAACATACATCCTCATCTCTTCATAGTTGGAGTAATCCTCCGCGGCGTAAAGCACTCGAGACGCAATCGCTGTCTGTCCCTGGTATAAGTTCTCGAATTGAAGAACCAGAGACTGTTCTTTACGTCTTAAACCTGAAGTGGGGTCCTTTTCTCCTTCTACGCCGGGAGGAGGATAGTAGCTGGGATTCTCATGCGTGTTCTTAACCGTAACGTCAAACCTGGGACTTGGTAACCATGGATCCAATGGGTCACGGATTGGGCCGTCAGGTGGATCCCCATCTTCACCAAAATCCGGATCTCCGGTAATGCTGCTTAGCTGATACTTATTACCGACTAATTGAAATTGGGCGATCTGCAAGGTAGTCTTGGAATCGGCGCCGGTAAACCATACCCGAGCATATTCAATCTGCTCCCATACGGGTGTGCCTACCGAGTCGTATACACCATCTTCCCGCAGTGGAATGCGGAATAGCTTCCAGGGGATAGAATCAGTATGAGTCGCCTCTGCGAAAAACTCTGTTCCGTCGAGGTCAAAACTATAGGAAAAATGACTATCGGCTCTATCCAAGCCATCGTTGCCGTTCAGGTCCTCCGTATCCGGTTTACGCCCGCGGTCCGGGTCTTCGCGATTATTCTCGGTGCCGTTGATTTTGCTATAATCATAGCGATCCGAATAATCCCAATCATCACCATTGGGATCGGGATTAGTTGCGGGATCGTATCCCGGTTCCTGGCTGCTAAATAAGCTGTCTAAACCGGTATCTTCATTATCCTCGAGTATCCCATCACGGATGCCGGTTACTTTTCCATCCTCGGAGTCCAAATGGCCGTCCCCGTCGATATCCTCACTGATTCTTCCGAGATCAATGTTCATGGTGATATCGGAATCACCGGTCTTCCTAACCCAGATTTCAATGAATTTCGCTCGGGATTGATTGTGAAATCCCGCTGGGAAATATCGCATTATCCCAGCCCACGATGTATCTGCTTCCGGGAAATATTCAATTTTCAAAATATTAGTTCTATTCTCGGATTCCTTGACTTCTCGCTCGGGCCAGATGTCAGTTAACCTGATCTGATCATACGGATTATACCACCACATTTCGGATCTGGAAACCGCAACGTTTTCCTGATCGGCAAGTACGGATCTCGAACTCAAAGTCCAGGTACCTCGCAAGATTGACAAATCGGTATATTCCCGGGCAGCTTCGAAATCATCGACAAATGCCTCTCCCTTCGTATTTGGATTGGGAACCGATTGAGCGAATTCCGCCTGGATATCAAACGATGAAGGCGCTTCGGTTTGCACCAATGGTAGAGCGTCGGCGGCCTGGGTCAGGAAAAACGGTTCGAAAGCCAGGGTAAGATCGGTGTCCCATACGAAGTTCCTGCTTGGCTCCTCACCGACTCTCGGCTTTTGCTCTCCGCTGGACTCGCTCTTATAAAGAGCGGTAAACCCTAACTTACTGTCATCCGATAAGTTATACTCCAATCGCGATCCCAGGAGAGACTTTTTTTCAACCATAAGAAATGGCGCATACTCGAAATCAATAGTGATGTTAGCATTAGGGTCAGAAGCCTCATCGGTTAGGAAAGTAATTTGCCCCAGGCTGTAATTAATGCTATAGTCCTTGCCTCTCTCCAGCCTCCTTCCGTTGAGTTTAACAACATCAGATCCTTCTATTATATTTGCATATCCTAAAGAGAACTGTACATCGCGGCTGGAGGTTTTTATCACTAAGTAATATTTGGAATCCTGGCTGATAGTCGTTTGATCAATGGAGCTATACATAGCGGTCACCCGCTCGCCTTCCGGGAGCGCTTCATTATCGAACGGCTGGAAAGTTGGGAAAATAATCACGCCGCGCCCCAAATAGACATGCTCCATGTCGATTACATTATCGGGATTGCTTTGCCCATTGAGATCGAGGCTGTCGAGACCAAAGACCTGCAGATATGGAGTATCGTTGTATTGCCAGGAATCGGTTTCGGGATTCTCTCCTCCCGAAGGACCCTTGAATATCGATACTTCAAGACCCTCCGGACTTATATTTGTACTCCCGAGACTGTAAACATTGCGCCATTGGTAATCCCAGGTGGTAAATGTCGGCAAAGCGCTGCCATGCCATATTAGCTTGAGAGCTAATTCCACGTCCTCATCGAGACTATCTTCCGGAAGCGGCTCAAAGTCGAGACTTCCATAGTAGAATGTATTGTAATTCCCATTACCATCCGGACGAACATATTCAATGTATGCACCCAAAGTAGTATTGTTGTAAATAGCCCGATTTAGGATAATATAGAATTGCTTCGAGTAGATCTCATATTCATGCGGTTCCAACTGCCTGAAAAATCCCTGCTTCCATTCGTTACGAGCATCCTCTTCAGGAGATATATTTGGACTTTCTTGATCCGGACCAACACTAACGATCGCTTTGGGATGCTCATTCATATCGGAATTTTCATCCACATAAATGGCTATGTTAGAAATCGAATCCCCGAACCAGAAATCTGCACCTGAATTGACAGGGCCGACAGTTCCCAATGAAAAATACTGCCGGGGAACATAATTTATGTCTCTTACTATGTTCTCCGCCGGCTTTGCGCCCGCCGTGAGAGTGGTCTTCTCCGTTGAACCTTTTTCCTGACTGGCTATTACAGTAATATCCAAATCACCAACTTGGGCTTCGCCCTTCAGCCCGAATAATCCCTGTACATTTCCGGAATAACCGACAAACTGCGAACCGCCCAATGATAAATTGGTATTCCCTGCTTCGATAGATTTAACTATCTCATCCTCATAACCGGTGTACTTAAGATGAATCCTATTCTCAAGGTCGCTCATTGCCCGGGAATCCTGGTCAACTTCCACCTCGATTTTATCACCGATTGTGCCGGTTATCTTGAAATTGGATTCCTGCTCCATGTGCAGATTCGGGAATTTGGATTGCTTATAAGTAGCCGTGTTCTTGAGGCCGGAATCCCATTCCGATTTTCCTGAAAGCGAAATCCTCCGGTAGCCGCTAACTTTAAGAGCGGGACCGCCTTCGCCGATGATGCTTCGCACTACGCTGGGGAATTTTATCGGGATCTCATATCGTATTCCCCCTTCATCATCATCCTTTCTCTCTTCAAGAAGCTTGGTGTGTAGCTCCTCTTCCCACTGAAGCCTGGATACACGATCAAGTTCATAAGTGATATAGGAATTAAGGGGAATATATAGCGGTTCAAAATATTCGTAACCGCCTTCGTTATACTCGATTTTTACCCATCTCTCCATCGGGTAGAACTCCACAGCGCGGCTGACCCTGAATTTGGTTGAGAGCAGCGGTTGCCTTCTCTCCACGATGGATAATCCGATAGGCTCAGGCTGATAATATAGGCTGAGATGCCTTAGCTTTGTTTTATCGAGGGAAATCTCGAGCTGCTGCGCCCATAGCAATTGGGGGAAAATAACTAAAACCGCTAAGATAAATAAACTTAGCGTTAGTTTTCGTATGTCAAAAAGTTTTGTCGATAAAGCCATTAGGGACATTAAGTCCACGCAGTTCGTTTATTTTAATTAATCTTTACCAGTATCCCTATAGGCTCCTCCTTAATCTATGATACCAATAATGAATTCAAATGTTCCTTGCAGGAACTAAAATCACCAACAAGTCTGACTTCGGGTTGCAAACTTAAATCAAATCTTTCCAAAACCCGTTTCTTCAATTCCGCAGCTAACAAAATCATATCCTGTGCCGTTGCTTTTCCGTGATTTACAAAAATATTAGCATGTTTTTCAAATACTCCGGCATCGCCAACTCGGTACTCGCGAGCGCCGACCTGGTCCAGATACCATCCGGCGGCTGTTTCTTTACCCTCAATAGCGGGATTCCTTAGATTCTGAAAAAAGCTACCTGCCGACGGCAAATCAACCGGATGTTTCGCTGCCCGTTTTTCACGGTATGTTGCTATCTGTTTATCTATATTAGTTTTATCACCGTTTTCGAGCTGGAGCGAAGCGGAAAGTACTATCTCGCCGCTTTCTTTCAACGCCGAATTTCGGTAGCTGAAATTAAAGTATTCCTTATCAACACAAACTATTTCGCTTTTTTGGTTTAGCACTACCGCATCGGTTAAAACATCGGATATGGAACCTCCAAAAGCCCCGGCGTTTCCACATACCGCTCCGCCCAAAGTTCCCCAGATTCCAGCCGCAAATTCCAAACCGGTTAAAGATTTTTCGCAGGAAATATCAACTAATATATCCAGATCAATACCCGATTGAGCCGTTAGAATTGCATCTTCTACCAAATATTCTTTGCATTCGTTCTTTATGACCAATCCATGAAAACCATCATCGCTAACCAAAATATTGGAACCGCCGCCGAGCAATAAATAATTCAGTCCCAACTGCCGGGCGAAATTAATCCCGGAGAGGAGTTCAACCGGCGAAGAGGCTTTAAGAAATAAACTTGCCGGCCCACCGATTTTAAACGATGTATGTTCCGACATCGGTTCATCTTCGCTAAAGGAACTGCCGAACATATCCCGGAAAAAGCTTGCACATTCAGTAAGCTTTTGCTGCACACTTACCTCCAACGGGGCAATCTCCATATTACACCCACGAAATACGGAAGAAATTCTGAGTGATTGAGTCGCATATCAAAAACCCTGCTTTCTCTGCTTTGGCTCGAATTCCTTGAGTTTGTAGTAATTCTCACCTTCGTTCTTGCGAATGCTCTTAGTGGGAATATCGGTAATTTCAATCACTTTTCGTCCGGATGATAAGCTTAGTGCCAATTCATCTCCCGTTTTAACTTCTTTCCCGGGTTTAGCGGTTTTCCCATTCAGTTTAACCTTACCGGCATCGCAAAATTCCCGAGCGACGGTTCTCCGTTTTACAAGACCGGTGGTTGAAAGATAAAGGTCTATTCTCATCAATCGAATTCCCTTACTTCCACATAATATTTCTGACGAGCAGACTCAATCTGCTCCATCAGCTTATCATTCGCTTTTTGTCTTTTTGCCATCTCCTTGAGTTCATCCCAGTCGAGTTTAAGGTCGACAGGTCTTTCAGGTTGCCTCTCCAATACCTTTAAAATATGAATACCGGATTCACTCATGGCGGGCGGAATAATAGTCCCTTCCTGTTTATCTCCGATAGCCGTTTTGAAATCGGGGGATAATTCTCCCACCGCATACCAGCCCAATTCACCTCCGAAGACTTTAGAATCAGCATCGGAAGAATGCTCTTTGGCAATATCTTCAAAACGAGCGCCGCCGGCAATTACTTCATATAATGAGTCAGCTTTTGCCATGGCGCGCGCCGTATCAGCCGGCGAGGGCTGGGTGGCGAAAAGGATATGGCTGCATCGAATTTGCTCGCCATCCCTATCGGTGCATTTTATTATATGATATCCGTAGCTGGTTCTGACTACGTTGGAAATCTCCCCTTTGGTCAGAGAATATGCTTCTCTTTCGAACTCGGGCACCATATCTCCCCGACCGAAAAATCCCAAATCCCCTCCACTTTTTCCGGTCGGATCATCGGAATAAGCGGCGGCAAGCTCCGAGAAATCGGCGCCAGCAATCAACTGCTGATGAACATCCTCAGCTATGATACGTTTTGTGCTCAAGGCTTCCTCTCCGGGCGAAATCTCAATCAGTACGTGAGCGAGTTTAATACTCGCCGGCCGCACTGGAAGACTGTCTTTGTAAGTATTATAAAAATCCCGCACTTCCTGATTGTTTACGGAAGTAGACCTTAGGTGGCTGTTTAGAAGGCGTTCCTTAAGCAATTGTTTGCCGACTTCATCTCGGTACCGATTCCTGAGATCGCGCAGCGTTAATCCTTCTTCCTCAAGTTGACTCAAGAAAGATTCCTCCGACGGGAAACGGGAGCGTACTCTTTGAATATGTTCCTCGAGGGCTTCATTTACCTCCTGGGGAGATACGCTGATGCTGGTATCCTCTCTGGCGAGAATGAGCATCAGTTTATCGTCTATCATTTTGTCGAGTAAGTCCATCTGTGCTTCTTGAATTTGGTTCTCACTCAAGCCGGAATATGCCCCCTGTTCAGCCATAATCTGAAATTGAGAGAGAACTTCGCTTTTGAGAATTATTTCATCATCGACAACGGCGATTATCCGGTCGATATTTTCGGCGGCCGCCGCCGTAGCCAAAGCAATTATTGATACTGCAACTATGCCTATTATTAATTCTTTCATCCTATCAATCACCCTACGGTTATTACATTATTAGCCTCGATTATTCATAAATTTCGCAACCGGTAGCGGAAACCTTACCCGACTCAAGCGTGTAAACCTTCGACTACCGATTAATTTTTTTTATGAATTGTCCGAGTTAGCGTATTGCTACTTATGCTTCATGCTTCAGAAATAAATGCCATCAAAGCTCGGTTTCATCAGCAGAGCAGACAGAAAAACATAATTAACACCAAAGCTGACAACAATCAAGCACTTTTACGCCCGGATTTGACTGTCGTTTCCAATAATTGATAATTTATTTCCACAGCAAATTCTGATTTTAATTCATCTAAAAGCGCATTCTTAAGGCTGTCACGGGCAACTGCGAGTAAATCCTTCCGTATATCCTGACGAACCAGATTATAGTCTTTAGTCCGGGATGGAACTTTATCGGTTATTTTGATTATTCCGTATTCGATGCCATCCTTAATCGGCCCGATAACCGCCCCAATTCCGGAGTCCATTGCGGCATAATAGTAGACCGCGTACCTATCCGAATTCGTCCAGCCCAGATCGCCCCCTCGGTCAGCCGTTGAACGTCTTATGCTGTGTTTGCGCGCCAAGCGTCCGAAATCAGCTCCATTCTTGAACTTTTTCATTACTGATTTCGCTTCATCAAGGGACTTTAGTCTGATTTCATCTACCCTGATTTTAGTCGGTTCCTTATATGATAACAGGTTGGCTTGGTAATAGTCATGTATTTCCTTGTCCGTGATGTCGATTTCGCTGTACAATCTTCCCTGCATAAAATCAGCCAGCGAACGCATATAAGTCAATCTCCATTGCACTTTGTAGCGGGGATCATCAAGATAGCCGGAAGCCTCCGCTGAGTGATAAAGCATTTTTTCAAATAGATTCCGTTTGGCGAATCGTATGTAACTCGGGGAATCCTCCTTATGGGGATAAAATGCCGGATTCACCTGCTCGAATCCTTTCAGAAATTCCCCGAAGCTCCAAACCAGATCATCGCATCGCACGAAATCCAGGGCTTTTTCATCATCAGTAAACTCGGCCGAGATATTAACCGATGCTCCGTATGAAACCTTACCGGTGATTCTATCTTCATAAAGCCGGACAACCGAGTCGTTTATTTTACAACCATTCGCATTCCAGAGGCTATCGGTCAATTCCAATGTTCGCTGCAGGCGGTTGGATTCTAACAACCTGAAGAAAAGTGAACGATCATTCGGCTCGTAAAATGGTTCAGGCTCTATCTTTTTGTCCATTACTTTGATAATCCAGTAAGCATCATTTTCGAAAAACGGTTGCGAAAAAACGCCAACCGGTAAGGTATCGATCACCGAACGCATCTTCGGCAGGTAAAACACGCTGGATTGAAATCCGGTTACCCCCGCCTTACTACGGCTGAAGCTATCTGTAGAATAGTTTAGAGCTATCGACTTAAAATCCTCTCCGGAAACCAACCTTTCATAAACGTTCATGACGGTATCAAATGGAGAATACAGCTTCAGCAATTGCATGTTAACTTTGGCTACCGTTTGACGTCGAAAGGTTTCCAGCTCCTCCGGCGAAGGTTCAACTTGAGAGTTAACCATATCATCGAAGTAGATATTCACGACTATATCTCTCCTTTTACGCTCCATCCTTCTGGCGAATCCCTCCTGTCTATGCAATCCGCTATCAATTGCTGCCAATGCCAGAAGCTGCTTTTCGATCAGATTATCGAGTATGGTTCTTTTTACCAGTATCTCCTGTTCCAATCCCAGGGTCAGATTGTCTTTATTTTCATTGAAGATGGTATTTATGATATCCATGGATATAGAGCTATCTGCAACAGTGGCTACAATGACGCTCTTCGGAGTTTTATCGCATCCTCCGAAGAGAGCGAAAAATACCAGCGCAATAAGTAATGGAATGAAGCAAGAATTCTTCCGGATTGAGTGATATAATCTATTGGTTGATCTTCTCTTCATCCTTTAGCTCTTTCTCCGAAGTGAAGGAGTGTTCCAGGCGCTGCATGATATCAACAACGGCCTGTAATCCTTTCTTTTCCCTCAAGCCCTGCAGGAGGATTTCCATCTGAAAGGCGTCGGTGGTGTAAAAGTGAATTCGCTCACTTATTGATTTTACGAATCCCTCAACGATTCTCTTGGTGAGTTTAGCGCCTTCGGGAAATTCCGCAAAAATCCTCTCACCTTTGATGGTTATGCGATCTAAGCCCAGCTTATTCGAAGCGATCCTGATCCTGGACATGAGGAACAGGTTGAAAACCGTATCCGGCGGTTCGCCGAAGCGGTCCCGGGTATCCTCGAGAATCGAATCGACTTCACCATAATCCTTGCTATCGGCAAGCCTGCGATAAAGATCCACTCGCAGATCCTTTTCCTCGATATAGCTGTCCGGCACGTACAGGTCGCAATCAATTGTGAGTTTGGTATCGACGTCCTCGGGTGCTTCCTCTCCCTTCAATTCGGCGACCGCTTCGTCCAGTAACCGGCAATAGAGGTCGAATCCGATCTCCTCAATGAATCCATGTTGCTGGGGACCAAGGAAGTTACCCGCGCCTCGTATTTCGAGGTCACGCAATGCAAGATTAAAACCGGAACCAAGCGCGGTGAATTCCTCCATCGCCTTGAGTCTTCTTCGAGCGGTGGTTGTTAGTAAGCGATATGGCGGGATGAGGAAATAAGCGTATGCTTGACGGTCCGAACGTCCTACCCTTCCGCGAAGCTGGTAAAGCTGCGCTAAGCCCAATTTATCCGCGCGATTAATGATGATTGTATTAACGGAGGGGATATCCAATCCCGATTCGATAATCGTCGTGGAAATCAGGCATTGGAATTTACCCTTGGAAAACCTGTACATAATATCTTCCAGTTGCTTTTCATTCATCTGTCCGTGGGCAACATTGAAAGTAACATTGGGCAGGATTTTATAGAGATACCGAGCGATAGCGTCGATAGACTCGATTCTGTTATGGACGAAATACACCTGTCCCCCGCGGTCTATTTCCCTGAGAATCGGTTCGGAGATAGACTTATCGGAAAACTGCGCAACTTCGGTGATAATAGGTCGGCGGTCTTTAGGCGGTGTGTTTATTATGGTCATATCCCTGGCACCGAAAAGGGAGAGCTGCATAGTTCGGGGTATCGGCGTAGCGGTCAATGTCAGAACGTCAACAACCGTTCGCCACCTTTTGAGCTTCTCTTTATGAGCCACGCCGAACCGCTGTTCCTCATCGACTATGAGCAATCCGATATCCTTGAATTCTATATCCTTGCTGAGAAGGCGATGGGTGCCGATGACCATATCCACTTCGCCGGTTTTGAGCGCGGCGATAATTTTCTTCTGCTTGCGGCGTTCCACGAATCGTGATAGCATCTCGATTTTGACCGGGAAGTTCTCCATCCGCTCCTTGAAGGTTTCGAAATGCTGCTGAGCCAGAATGGTGGTAGGCGCAACCACGGCTACTTGCTTGCCGGAATCCACGGTTTTGAATGCGGCGCGTAAGGCGACTTCAGTTTTGCCGTAACCAACGTCGCCGCAGACCAGCCGGTCCATCGGCCGGCTCTTTTCCATATCAGTTTTCACGTCGGCAATGGCATGGAGCTGGTCGTCGGTTTCGACGTAGGGAAAGGAGTCTTCGATTTCGGCCTGCCACTCGGTATCCGGCTTAAAGGCCCGGCCGGGCGTGGTTTCCCGTTTAGCATAAATCTCGAGCAACTCTTTGGC
>WJIR01000151.1 GCA_014730175.1 Candidatus Zixiibacteriota bacterium | reverse complement strand
GATCTTTATTTCCGTCTGGCGGTGGTTAAGTTTGAACTTCCTCCGCTGAAAAACAGGAGGGAGGATATCCCCTACCTGGTTGACCATTTCATTAAGAAATTCAAAGCACGCACTGGAAAGAAGATAATAAGCGTCAGCCCGGAAGTGATGAATTTGCTTATGCGCCATGATTTTCCCGGCAACATCCGGGAGTTGGAAAACATAATCGAGTACGGTTTCGTTATTTGCCGCGGAAGTATTATTCAGAAGGAACATCTCCCTGAGGAAATGTATAAATCCGAACCGGATGATGGTCCGGAGGCTGTATCACAATCTTTACCGATATCCAGAGAAATCGATGAATACACCCGCATTCTGGAAACCTTAAAGAATAAAAACGGGTCGATCTCCGGCGCTGCCAAAGAACTGGGAATCCATCGTACGACCCTATGGCGAAAACTAAAACGCTACAATATTAATGCAAACAGCTTGCGTTAATTACGGTTGCATTTGCAACATATAGAATACGACATTTAGTGTAATGCAACATTGAATGTTGCATTATATGCAACACCGATTTATAACATTATTTCATATTTCATTATTATACAGGGGGTTATAGGCGTTGCGCTTTTTGGCACGATGGTTGCCTTATAATTGATGCAGATGAAAGTTGCAATTCCGAAATTTAACGACATGGTTGCGCCCTGCTTTGAGGCGGCGGCGAGTTTTTGTATCGCTGAAATCGATGCTGATGGAATTGTAGCTCAGAAAGTGGTTACTTGCAGCGGCGTTGAAGGATACAGAAGAATTCGCTTAGTTAAGATTTATGATATCGAGGCGCTAATCTGCAATGGTATCAAGGAGTTTTACGAAGATCTTCTTTCGGTCTCTGGCGTTACGGTTTATCCGGGCGTAAGCGGCTCTATCGATGAAGCGCTTAAGAAGCTAATAGATGGTAAATTAAAACCCTTCGAATATAAACCTGATAATTTAACCGAGATCGAGGAAGTGTCGCATTCCGACCTGTTGCAATGGGCGAAGGAGGCATTTGAGAGCAACGGGTACAAGGTTAGTGACGGCCCCGGACAGGATTCGTTTTTGATCGATCTCGTTGCGGAGCTCTCATGCCCTGTATGCGGAAAACAGATCAGGGTTGCAATCTGCTGCGGTGCGCATACTTACCGCTACGACCAGGAAATAGGTGAATTCCATCACATAGCAAAATCGGGATATAATGCTCGGGTTTATATACATTCGAGAAATCCCGATGTTGCGCAGTATTGTGAGCAATACGGAATCGAGTTGCTCGATCCCAAAATAAACGCGGGTAAGAAGCATAAAACAAGAAAAATACCTCTGTTGCAACGTCCGGTGGCGGGACATGAGAAGGCGTTTGCTGGTTTAGGAAAGCTGTAGGTCCTATCCCAGCGGCTCCGACTCACCCAAAATGTAGGCGTGCCTGTCCACTATAAGAGTAGCCGAAGGCTCGTCCTTCGGGAACTGGCGACGGTATGAGAAGATCGCCGTCGGGTGAGGGCACCCGACGGCACGGTGAGTATCGGATTTGACAATGATGAAATGTATTGAATTGAGATAGATGGAGAATAAATGAAGACTCGTAAAATTACCTCGGAAGAAAGAGAGAAAGCGTTTAAGCAGCCCAGGAAACCGGAGGTAATCGAAAAGCAGAAACTTGATGTCCGCTATCATATAGAGGATTTCGAGGTCGAAGATCGACCGAGGCGTTTTCTGGAGGCTTTTGCGGCGATTTTAAAACACACTAATTATCGTCTGGCGCTGGATCATTATATAAGGATGAGCGCGAAATGCTCTCGATGCGCTACCAATTGCCAGGTTTATCAAGCAACCGGAGACCTCAGGGATATTCCCTGCTATCGTTCTGAACTTCTCTTGAGCGTTTACCGTCGGCATTTCACCCTGGGCGGAATGCTCAAGGGCAGGGCATTAGGCACCGGCCATCTTACCGATGAGAAGATACAGGAGATGGCTGATAGTTTCTGGGATTGCACCGCCTGCCGGCGTTGTGCCATGGAATGCCCCAGCGGGATCGATCACGGACTGATCACCCATTTAGGCCGGTTTATACTGAGCGAAATAGGTATCGCTCCGCGCGCGCTGGTTGTTAGTACCAGGGAGCAGTTGGAGGGAGCGACCGGTAATACCTCGGCTATTCCGGTTCCGGCTTTGGTGGATACGCTGGAGTTCCTGGAAGAAGACATGTTCGAGGAAAAGTCGGTCGAGATCAAATTTCCGATGGATGTCGAAGGAGCCGATTATGTGTTCTTTCCGGCTGTCAGCGATTTCTTGATGGAAGCGGAGACGTTGATGGGTATCGCCGCGGTCTTTACTGCTACCGGTGATTCCTGGACTACTGGAACGGGTTATTTCGACGGAATCAATTACGGTTTGTTTTACAGCGACAGGATGCTGGAGAGAGTCGTAAAGAAAGTCGACGCCGAAACCAGACGTCTTAAGGGCAAAAACATATTGATCGGCGAATGCGGGCATGCTTCCCGCTCGGCGAAGTATTTCATTCCGACCTATTGCGGCGGGGATGACGCTTACCCGGTGATAAACATTATGGAATACACTCATCGCGTCTGGAAAGAAGGGCGTTTGAAGCTGGATCCGAACGTGGTAACCGAAAAGGTCGCCTATCACGATCCCTGCAATATCGCTCGTCAACGATGGATAATCGAAAAACCGAGAGAGCTTTTAAAGGCATTCTGCAAAAACTATGTGGAGATGACGCCTTATGGCGATGAGAACATCTGCTGCGGCGGTGGAGGCGGAACGGTGTCAATCGATGAGATTCGTCCATACAGAACTACGATCGGTGGGAAACTCAAGGCTGATCAGATCAGGAAGTCCGGTTGCGAGATTTTGGTTGCGCCCTGCGCAAATTGTAAAAAACAATTGAGGGAACTTGTGGAAGACCAGGGAATCGATTGCGAAGTAGTAGGTTTGCATGATCTGATTTACAAAGCGATCATATTTGATGAGTCTATGGTAGAGAAAAAAGAAGAAGAAAGCGTTAACATAGAGGACAAGGAGTAGATTATGGAATCATTATTGGATTTTGCTCGCGGTCCGCTATTTCGTTTCAGCTTTGCTGTGATGATTCTTGGTCTGGCGAGGATCCTTTTTCTGGATCTTTATAACGCCTACCAGGCTTATCGCAGAGCCGGTGATAGAAATATACCCTGGGGTTTGGTAATAAAAAGAAGCCTCGAATGGCTTTTCCCTGTAAGGAGAGTGTTTCATAACCGTCCCGTATACAGCATCTTTTCCATTCTTTTTCATGTTGGGCTGTTACTGGTGCCGATCTTCCTTTATGCCCACGTGCGATTATGGAAAGATGCTGTCGGTATAAACTGGCTTACATTGCCTTACGAGGTGGCTTACGGACTGACTGTCAGTACTATTGTTTTCGGAGCTGCGTTGTTTATCGGGCGGGTGATCTCGAAATCATCCAGCTTTCTCAGCCGCAAGCAAGACTATCTCTGGCCTATTGTCTTGCTGATACCGTTTATTACCGGTTTCGTGTGCGCGCATCTCGGTGTGGGATCCCGGCTGTATAATACGATGATGTTGATACATGTACTTGCCGGTAATTTCATCTTCATACTCATACCGTTCACCAAGATTGCCCACTGCGTGCTGATGCCGCTGTCGCAGTTTATCTCGACGCTGGCATGGAAGTTTCCGCCGGAAACCGATGATGCTATCTGCATCACGCTTAACAAGAAAGGAGCTCCGGTATGAGTTATGCAATTCTAACCGATACCACCAAATGTATAGGCTGTCTGGAGTGCGTGGAAGCCTGTAAGAAACAGAATAACCTGGAACCGGATGTCCCCAGGATCTGGCAGAAAGATGATGGCCTTTCCGCGCAGAACTGGACTTCGGTTTTATTTAAAGAAAAGAAACATTATATACGCAAACAATGCCGCCATTGCCTGGAGCCGGCATGCGCATCGGCATGTCCCGTGGCTGCGCTGTACACCACAAAAGAAGGTGCGGTTGTCTATGATGACAGCAAATGCCTCGGCTGCCGCTATTGCATGATGGCATGTCCGTACGGAATACCCCGCTATGATTGGGATGAATCGGTTCCTTACGTGCGCAAATGCATACTTTGCTTTGACCGCATTAAGAAGGGAAACCAACCGGCATGCACGCAAGCTTGTCCCACCGGTGCCACGATATTCGGCAAACGGGAAGAGCTGCTTAAAGTGGCGCATGAGCGGATGAAGAAAAACCCCCATAAATACATCAATAAGGTTTGGGGAGAGGATGATTTCGGCGGAAACTCGGTTCTGTATATCTCGGATATGGACCTTAGCTTCATGAGCTACAATTCCGCAACCGATACTAAGCCGCTGCCGAAGACAACCGAAACCGCTATGAACGCGGTACCTTTTGCGTTCGTGGGAATGGGAGGTTTGATGTACGGACTCAATTGGATAATAAGAAGACGAATGAAACTTCAGAACGAAAAAGATGCAAAGAAGGAATAACCTATGAATCGAGTGCAGAATATTAAGTTGATATTGTGGGTTTTAACCGGATTAGCGGCTGCGGTCGGAATAACCCGCTTCGTGTTCGGATTGGGAGTAACCACCAATCTGACCGACGCTACTC
>WJIR01000150.1 GCA_014730175.1 Candidatus Zixiibacteriota bacterium | reverse complement strand
GCATGATGTATTGAATAAAGTGGGATTGCGCCCCGAGGATTACTTGAATCGGGCGGTCGACAAAACGCTTAGCGGCGGTGAGAGAAAAAAGATCGAGCTGGCGTCTATCCTCGCCATGAAACCAGTGGTGGCGCTTCTCGATGAACCCGATTCAGGTATTGATGTGGAATCATTGCAGAGGATTTTCGAGGCGGTGGATATACTGAAGAACAACGGAACGACAGTGATATTGATTACTCACAGTTTAGCGGTACTCAACAGAGCGGAGCATGCTTTTCTGATGTGCGATGGCGCAATTATGGATAAGGGGAGGATGGAGAAGATAAGAAAGTATTATGATGATAATTGTATACCGTGCGACCATCAAAATTTACCAAGCGCGTCTGAGATGGAGGGAGTACTATGAGAACCGAAATAAATTCAGCCGATGAGCTCTATAAGAATATCGATACTCCGCACACATTCAGAGACCCTGATGCAGCGCATCTCACCATCAATCACGATAAAGTAATCGAAATGCATTCGGTATCAGGATTGATAGTGAATACCGAGGAGATAGAGGATGGAATTGAGGTCAAGATGCATCTGGAGGACAACACCGTCATCGAGAAGGATGTCCATCTCTGTTTCGGGATGCTGCCTGAAAAAGGTATTCAGCGGATCGTAATGGAAGTGAACATCGGAGACAATTCTAATATATCCCTTCTGGCACACTGCATCTTCCCTTTTGCGGTTGATGTCCAGCATCTGATGGATGCTGAAATCAACATCGGAGAAGGTTCCAGTTATAAGTACTATGAAAGACATGTTCACAGTCCTCAAGGCGGTGTTAAAGTCGTTCCCAAAGCTCTGGTGAACGTGGCGAAGGGAGCTGAATTTAGAACCGAGTTTGAATTGATAAAAGGTAGAGTCGGTTCGATTGATATCGATTACGAAACAAATTGCGATGCGGACAGCATCGTGGAAATGGTGGCGCGAATCAGCGGTCGGGAAGATGACATTATAAAACTCAAAGAGATTGCACATCTAAATGGGGAAAATTCCAGAGGTGTTTTAACATCGAAAATCGCGGTGCGGGACAGCGCCAGGGCGGAGATATACAACAAATTAACCGCATCGGCAGCGTATGCCAGGGGACATGTCGATTGCAAGGAGATTGTTCAGGATCATGCCGTTGCGACAGCTTTGCCGATAGTGGAGGTTCATCATCCCAAGGCGCATATAACCCACGAAGCCGCATTGGGAAGCGTGGATAATAAGCAGTTGGATACACTTATGTCTCGAGGGCTTTCTGAGGATGATGCAGTCGAACTTATCATCGATGGTCTGCTCGGTGAATAGTCGATGACCGTCGTTCGAAAGGAGTGATTTTCAATGCCGGAATTGCCGGATGTAGAAACATTCAAAAGATACTTCAATGCGACATCATTACATAAAAAGATAGAGAAAGTGATGGTGGAGGATGATGATATACTGGAGGGAATAAGTCAACGCGGTTTAAAGCTTAAATTGAAAAACAGGAAATTGGAACGTAGCCGGAGACACGGGAAATATCTGTTTGCCGAGCTGGATAATAATTACTACCTCATAATGCATTTCGGTATGACCGGATTTCTTTCGTACGCTCGGAGCAAGGAGTATCTGGGGAATAATCCCAGGGTTATTCTCAAGTTCTCTGACGGCTATTATTTAAGCTACGATTGCCAGAGGAAGCTCGGAAAGGTATCTGTAATCAATGACCTTGACGACTTCATAAGACAGAAGGAATTAGGTCCGGATGCATTGGATTCGGAGATTTCATTCGAAGAGTTCAAAAGGAAGTACTCCTCGAGGTCCGGATCGATAAAATCTGCAATGATGAATCAAAGTATCCTCTCCGGAATCGGTAATGTATATTCAGATGAGATATTGTTTCAGGCATCTATTCATCCGGCATCGTCGGCAAAGAAACTAAGCGAGAAGGAGCTGAAAAAATTACACAGTACGATGAAGCGCGTACTGAATATCGCCATAAAGCGCCAGGCTGATCCCGGCAGTTTCCCCCGGACATATTTACTCAGGCATCGAACGGATAAAGAGAAATGCCCTAAATGCGGCGGAACGATTCGTAAGAAGACCATTTCGGGGAGGTCATCCTTGTTCTGCAGCAAGCATCAACGCAAATTTTGATTCTATTTCAGGGGTGAAGTTGAAGACATGAAAGTAATAGGCATTACCGGAAAAAAAGGGATCCGGAAAGAACGAAGTGGTGAATTACTTGAGTAAGGAATATGGTGTTCACTCCGTCAGCGAGGCGAAGCAAGGGATCGGATCGATTACAAGGAATTCCTGCGGCAGGACCAGGAGGAGCAGGATGAGTTCAACCTAAAAGAAACATTTGATAAAGCGGATATCGTTCTGGACAACAGCGGAACGAAGGAAGATTTACACCGGCAGATCGATAATAAATTGGTCAAACCAATTCTGTGCGATTAACCGTTGAGATCAAACCGATAGTGAAAGGTGAACGCTATGAGTAAAGGCAGTTTATACATAGGCACATCGGGGTGGAATTATGACCATTGGGTCGGCGCTTTCTATCCTGAGAATTTGAAGCCGCATGAATGGCTGCAGTACTATTTTCAACGGTTTGATACTGTAGAAATAAACAATTCATTTTACAATCTTCCGAAAAAGGAGCAGTTTGAGACATGGAGAAAAGCCTCGCCAGATAATTTCCTCTACTCGGTTAAAGCCAGCAGGTATATAACACACATGAAAAAGCTAAAGGACCCCGATGAACCGGTTAACAACTTTATCAGTCGTGCTAAGATTTTGAAACCTAAATTGGGTCCGGTGCTTTTCCAGCTTCCGCCGAAGTGGCGATGTAACATTGAGAGGATTGAGGCTTTTGTCGGATTGCTGCCCGACAAACACCGCTTTACATTCGAGTTCCGGGATAAGAGCTGGTGGAATGATGATGTATATAATATTTTGAAACAGCATAACATCGCATTTTGTATATTCGATCTCGAAGGGGAAATGAGTCCGAAGGAAAAAACAGCGGATTTTATATATATCAGATTGCACGGACCGAATGGCGCATACAAAGGAAAATACGGTAAGAGAAAGCTGGCGTCATGGGCAGGAGCCATAAATAGTTGGCTCGATAACGGACTCGATGTCTACTGCTATTTTGATAATGATGAGAAAGGTTATGCTCCGCAGGATGCACTGGCGCTGAAAGAAATGCTGGAGTAGTCCGAAAACTTCAGGCTTTAATACTCTTGGAAATGAATTTAGAAGGAGAACTGATTCAATGGAGACCAAAGTAGTTACGTCAATTAATAGAGAAGTATCTCGGATAGGTTTGGGAACCTGGGCTATTGGTGGTACGATGTGGGGTGGAACCGATGAGACACAATCGATCGATACTATCCTCAAAGCTCTGGATATCGGTATTAATCTGATCGATACCGCACCGGCTTATGGATTCGGTTTATCCGAAGAGATCGTGGGTAAGGCGGTTAACGAATACGGTAATCGCGATAATGTTATTATTTCCACCAAAGCCGGTTTGGAATGGGATGACGATGGGATACATCGCAACAGCAGTCGTTCTCGAATTACAAAGGAAATTGAGGATTCGCTTAAAAGATTGAATATGGACTATGTTGATATATACTTCATACACTGGCCGGACAGTTCAGTGCCGTTTGAGGAGACAGCGGAGGCTATGAATCAATTATTCAAGCAGGGTTCTATCAGGGCGATTGGTGTGAGTAATTTCACTCCCAAGCAGATGGATGAATTCCGCAGTTTCGCTCCGGTACAAATTACTCAACCTCCGTACAATATCTTCGAGCGAGAAATAGAAGACGATGTAATACCTTATTGCAAAAACAATAAGGTGGCTTTGATGACCTACGGCGTATTGTGCAGAGGACTTTTAACAGTAAAAATGCACGAGGAATATGAGTTTAAGGGAGACGATCTTCGGAAGATCGATCCCAAGTTCAAAAATCCCGCTTTTAAACAATATCTGAATGCGGTCAATGAACTGGATAGGTTCGCTCAGGAAAATTACGGGAAGAGAGTGATTCATCTTGCAGCCAGATGGGTTCTGGATAAGGGGATTGATATTGCCTTATGGGGAGCTCGTAAACCGGAGCAGCTGGATGCTATTGCCGGTATAGACGGCTGGAAACTGGATGAGGCTGCCTTGGCTGAAGTCCAGCATATAGTCCGGGAAAACCTGAATTCTCAGTCTGGTCCCGAATTTATGCAGCCTCCACAGAATAAGTGATTGTTTCTGTAAAGCAGCTCTTTCTAATTTAAGCTTCCCTGCGATGATTCCTTTTAGCCCGGGTTATTCTTAAAATTCGTCATCGGTAGCCGAAGGTTTATGCGCCGGAGGCGCATAAACCCACCTCAGAAAGACAAGCCTCCAGCTATGGTTTACTGCTTTCTTTTTATAGATTATCCGGATTGGTAGTTCTTAGATATTTTACTATGGTTCTTAGCAATTGTTCAACGTTTTTATGATGATTGTAGTGTCCCAATGAGCCTAAGAGGGGAGAGATTCTGGCACCTATATTGCTGTTTAACTGTATAACGATATATCCGCACGAATACAGAAATTAGCGGATTATACGGGAAAATTATAGGAATAAGATAACGGAGTTGATAAAAGTGTATAATAAATTTTATCAGGAACGGAATAAGATTGGAATCAGCCTCCGCAATGAAATAAGCGAAGCGGAATTCTCCGAGGTTTTGGGGCAAATCAAAGCGGTTTGCATTATGTATCCTGATGTGGATATTTTAATTGATGCAAGTAATTTAAAAGGCTTTGATTCTGAGATGATGGTGGATGCATACCGACTATTCAGCAAATACAGAGGTTCTGTGAGAAAGGTTGCGATTACTACCCATGATGGATTCGGGGAATATGTAGCAGATCTATTCAGGGAATTTGAAAAGGTCCGGTTGAAAGTATTTAGACCGGATGAGTACGAGAAAGCCCGCGTTTGGGCACTTTCTCCGGATCCAACCCAGATATATACATAAATGTCTAAAAAAAGGAGTACCGGTGATGAAGGTTAGAGATATTATGACTAAAAATGTTGAGGTTCTAAATCCCTTTTCGAAGATTAGCGAAGCCGCGCGTAAAATGATAGAGCTTAATATTGGTATACTTCCGGTTTCGGAAAACGGCAAAGTAGTGGGTATGGTTACAGACAGGGATATAGCTATAAGAGCGGTTGCCGAAGAACGGCATCCGCCACAGGAGCTGGTAAACGCCATAATGACGCCTGATGTACATTATTGCTATGAATCTCAGGATATCGATGAAGCAGCCGAAATAATGCGGAGCAATAAAATCCGCCGCCTGGTTGTCTTAAATGAGAATATGGAATTGGTTGGAATTTGTTCTCTCGGTGATCTGGCTGTGGAAGGGAAAAATGATAAATTGAGCGGGGAAGTCCTAAGGGAGATTTCAAAACCATCCAAGCCTGAAGAATAGTTCGAAATACGTTTATTCGCAGATAGTTAGTTTATGGATTTCTAATATATAGGGTGAATCAGATGAGTAGCAACGGAGTTTATATCAAGCGATTCGACAAACTGAGTTCTGAGGATGTCGGCGAGGTTGGGGGTAAAAACGCATCTTTGGGGGAAATGCTGGGAAAATTAAAAGACAGGGGAGTGCGCGTTCCGCAGGGATTTGCTACTACTGCCGACGCATATCGAGAGTATATTGAATTTAATGACATTCGGGACAAACTAACAGAACATCTTGATGAGATAGCCGGAGATAGCTCCAAATTGGCAAAGAAAGGTAAGGCGATTCGCGGATTTTTCAGAAGGGGCGAGTTCCCGGATAAATATGCCGCCGCTCTTAGAGAGGCTTACCGGGAGTTATCGGATCTGTACAATGAGGATGAAGTGGATGTAGCGGTAAGAAGCAGCGCCACAGCCGAGGACCTCCCGAGCGCAAGTTTTGCAGGACAGCAGGAAACGTTTTTGAATGTATCCGGACTGGACGATCTTCTCGAGGCATGTAAGCAATGCTATGCATCGCTGTTTACCGACAGAGCCATATCATACCGGCAGGAAAAAGGTTTTGATCACATGAAGGTTGCTTTATCTATCGGCGTGCAAAAGATGGTCAGGTCGGATAAATCCGGGGCGGGAGTTATGTTTACTATCGATACCGAGACCGGCTTCAAGGATGTAGTAGTCATCAATGCGGCCTGGGGACTCGGTGAGAATGTGGTGCAGGGTACGGTCAATCCGGATGAATATATCGTATTCAAGCCGCTGATGGAAAAAAACAATATCGTCCCCATAATAGGGAAGAAAATCGGCGATAAGGCGCGAAAAATGATATATGCCAGGGGCGGTTCTCAAACAACAAGGAATGTGGACACGCGAAAGAAGGAGAGAAACAGAATAGTATTAAATGATGATGAGATTCTTCAATTGTCAAAATGGGCGGTGGTAATCGAAGAGCATTACAAGAAACCGATGGATATAGAATGGGCTAAGGATGGTATCGATAACAACCTTTATATCGTTCAAGCGCGCCCCGAGACAGTTCACTCACAAAAAGAACCGGCAACGATGAAAACGTATCGGTTGACGGAAGAAGGTGAGGAGATATTGACGGGATTAAGCATCGGCGAAGCCATAAGCTCCGGTAAGGCATCGGTCCTCGATGATCCAAGCGATATCGACGAATTCGAGGATGGATCGATTCTGGTAACGGATCGCACAGATCCGGATTGGGTGCCGATAATGAAGCGCGCGGCAGGGATAATTACCGATTACGGCGGAAGAACCTCACATGCCGCTATCGTAAGTCGAGAACTCGGAGTGCCGGCGATTGTAGGTTCCGGCGACGCTACCGATCAGATCGAAGATGGGCAAGAGATTACTCTCTCCTGTGCCGAGGGGGACGAAGGTGTCGTATACCAGGGTATTCTGAAATATGAGACCAAAGATATCGATCTAAAGAACATTCCTGAGACGCAATGCAAGATAAAGGTTAACGTTGCCAGTCCGGCGGCTTCGTTTAGATGGTGGCGTCTGCCAACCGACGGGATCGGATTAGCGCGGATGGAGTTCATTATCAATAACGTAATCAAAATCCATCCGATGGCGCTGGTGCGATGCGATGACCTGGAGGATAATGAGGCAAGAAAACAAATCAGGAGGATGACTTCGATGTATGAGGATAAGACCGAATACTTCGTGGATCACCTCAGCCGGGGAATTGCCAAGATCGCTGCTCCTCACTATCCAAATCCTGTACTTGTTCGTATGAGCGATTTTAAGACTAATGAGTATGCTGAGTTAATCGGAGGGAAGGAATTCGAATCGGAGGAGAGCAATCCTATGCTGGGATTCCGGGGAGCCGCGAGATATTACAGTGAGGAATATCGCGAGGCGTTTAATCTCGAATGCAAAGCAATAAAGAAAGTGCGCGAGAAATTGGGATTCGATAATATCGATATTATGATTCCCTTCTGTCGTACATTGGACGAAGCCGACAAGGTACTGGATGCATTGGCTGATAATGGCGTTGGCAGGGGGCATGGCGGTTTATCGGTGTTCGTTATGGCGGAGATTCCTTCTAATATCATCCTCGCGGAGGAATTCGCGGCGCGTTTCGATGGTTTCTCTATCGGTTCCAATGATCTCACGCAATTAGTATTGGGCATTGACAGAGATTCGACCAAGCTCGCTGATCTGTTCGACGAAAGGGATGAAGCGGTAAAGACTGTAATCGGCGATTTGATTAAAACGGCTCGGGCTAATAATACGGATGTGGGAATCTGCGGACAGGCTCCGAGCGATTATCCTGAATTCGCTGAATTCCTGGTGAGATCCGGTATCGACAGCATCTCCTTGAATCCTGACAGTGTGATTGACGCTAAATTCATGATTGCGGAATTAGAGAGTAAAATCGAAAGTAAATAAACATATCATACCATTATTGATGCACTTTAGCATCATTCTTGACATTTTCCGAATCGCTCTTGGTTGTATGTTTACTGAAAGAACCGGGTAGTATCAGCCTGACTACCCGCTCAAAAAAGATATAATCATAGGCCCAGTTGATCAACACCTGCAATCGATTACGAAAACCTATTAACTGGTATATATGAACTATCGCCCATACGACCCAGGCAAAAAACCCCGTAAATGTCATCCTGCCGATTCTGGCTACCGCTTTGTTTCTTCCGATGGTCAGCATCTCGCCTTTGTCACGATAATGAAAATCCTCCGGACTTCTATTCTCGATCTGTTTAAGGATATTTTTTGCCGCTAATTTACCTTGTTGAGTCGCCACGGGCGCCATCATCGGTAAAGCATTGCCATCCTGCTCTATATAGGCGAGATCGCCGACGATATAGACCTCTGGATAATCGGGAACCTGAAGAGTTGGATCGAGGATTACTCTCCCGCCTTTGTTTTTCTCCGGCTCCGGGATCAGTTCGAGACCGCTCCCTTTAACGCCCGCCGTCCAAATAACAGTATCACTTTTGACATGATCACCATCATCAAAGTAAACACTGCCCGATTTAATCTCCGAAACCAATGTATCCGTTAGAACGGTAACGCCCAGCTTCTCCAATCGTCGTCGGGTATATTCACCCAGATCCTCCGGCATTGCCGGAGTAACTTTCGGGGTCGCTTCGATTAAAGTTATTTTTACCTCAGATATATCCAGTTGAGAATAATCTTTCCGTAACGGCTTATAAATTAATTCCGCCAGAGCGCCGGCAAACTCAACGCCTGTGGGACCGGCTCCTACGATGACGAATGTCAACAGTTTCTCTCTGATTTCCCGACTGGTTTCATATACCGCCTTTTCAAAGCAACTTAAGATGTGATTGCGAATAAGAATGCCATCCTCAAGCGTGCTTAATGGCATCGTATTTTCAGCGGCGCCGGGTATTCCGAAATACTGCTTCTCACTGCCCGTAGCTATAATGAGATAATCGTAGTCAATTCTGCAATTGAAGCATTGGACATATTTATGTTCCATATCAACACTGGTGACTTCGGTCATGAGGAATTCAGCATTAGGTATGTCTCTCAGTAGGCTCCTGACCGGATAGGCTATCTCATCAGGCTCCAATTCCGCGGCTCCTACCTGATAAACGAGTGGGAGAAATGTATGGAAGTTATTTCTATCGACAACGGTTATATCAACCGGTTTGTCCGATAGAGCTTTTACTGCCTCCAGCCCCCCGAATCCTGCCCCGATGATAACAACTCGCGGAGTTTTTCTATTCATGTCAGTAACTTATCGGTTTTAATTGACATCTTCACTACTGTAGCAACTGATCTATAGTCTTGATCGTTCCATCCATAAAAGGGTGGACATACGGGATTGTATTGACTATAGTTCGTTCGGAACATTTTTTACGCAGGGATAAAATGAAACGGTTTAAGATAAACGATTCCAAATGGATAACATCCCAGGGATATCGAAAAGCGAAATTCGCTACGGAAGACGATTTGAAGCAGAAGGGTACGCTGGTTCAGATAGTGGAAATCGCCCCCGGCGACACAGTTGCTCAGCATTACCATAAAAACAGCTTTGAATATTTGTATGTGATAAGCGGCGCATGCGATTTCGAAATTAACGGTGAGAGCGTTCCTCTTAAAGAAGGTGATATGCTCCTTACCGAGCCGGGTGATAAACACAGCGTGCATAATAGAGGTGAGATTCCTTTTCGGGTTTTGGTTTTCAAAACAAATGCCATACCAGACGATACCTACTGGAGTTAGTTTTTAATCAGCGTGTATGCAAACAGTTGGGGACCTGCTTCCTACGGTAGGAATTTCGATAGATCTATGAAACCTTCCTTTACCTGTT
Organism: Candidatus Zixiibacteriota bacterium; assembly: GCA_014730175.1. Lineage (GTDB taxonomy): Bacteria > Zixibacteria > MSB-5A5 > UM-FILTER-46-8 > UM-FILTER-46-8 > WJIR01. Next base: position 4,946 of record WJIR01000150.1, on the reverse strand, counting down.
CGGGGGAAGGCATTTTATTTCTGCGCATCAATTCGTCAATGATATCAATCTCGCGCTCCATGCTGTTAGCAAGAGCAGCATTTATGGTTCCGTTATGGATATAGTATGCTATAAACCTGCCCGATTCCGAATCCTCATGGATTATTACATTATCCCATTCCGATGCATGACCCACATAGCCCATGTATAAACCCGCCTGATTGGTCCAGAAGAAAGGCACGCCTTTAAACGGAATCCGTTCGCCTAACATATTTCGAGCCGCGATAATGCCCTGCTGTTCGGCAGTGCGCCAATGTTCGATTCTCAGCTCCTCCCCGCTTCGCCAGTATGGAAAACTGGCGATATCGCCGGCGGCGAAGATATCCTCAGTCACCGCAAAAAACTCGTCTACTTTAATCGAACCATCGTCATTTTTATCAACTGCATCAATAAATTTCGCAACAGGTTCTACTCCTATCCCGATTACAACCAGATCGGCATTCAACTCCTCATCGTTATCAAGGATTACTTTTTCTACAACCTGATCGCCCTTAAATTCTTTTACAGTCTTACCGAGCTTAAAATTGACATCCTTTTTCTCGTGGGCGTTTTGAATCAACCTTCCCACATCCTTGCCCAGTACATATTCAAAGGGAACCGATTCGGGGGCGACGACGGTGACATCAACATCTCGGTCGCGCAAACTGCTTGCCACCTCCATACCTATAAAACTGGTGCCGACTACAACTGCCTTTTTCGCCGAATCCACTTTGCTTAGAATATTATCAGCATCGTCATAACTTCTGAGCGTGAATACACCTTCAAGTCCGACTCCATCGACATTCAGGTTTCTGGGGCGACCGCCGGTGGCGATCAGCAACTTGTCGAATTTGATTTTATCAGCATTTCTCATACTCACGGTTTTCTCGCCGATACCAACGCTCATAACTTCGACGCCCAGTTTAAGCTCAATACCTTTTTCATCATAGAAATCCTCGGAGTGAAGCGGCATCCAGCTTTCCTCTGCGATCCCCTGCATATATTCCTTACTCAGATTCGGTCGGTCGTAGGGGAGCCTCTTTTCGTTCGAGATCATCACGATTTTGCCTTTGTAACCATTTTTACGCAGAGTTTCTGCGGCTGATGAACCTGAGGCTCCCGTGCCAATGATCACAAACGTTCTATCATCCGATTTTGGATCATATTTAGTCATCTCACACTGGCGCGAGCCGGAAAACTCATCAGGTATCCTGACAATAATTTCGTCCTCACGAACCTCAAGCTCGAATTTCATGAGACAATCCTTTGAGGGCGGTTCAATAACATCTCCGTTCTCCAAATCAAACGTAGCATGATGCCAGGGGCAGATAATTTTGCCTTCATGTAGTAAGCCCTCTTCCAGAGAAGCGCCGTAATGAGGGCATTTGGCGCCTAGTGCGTGGAATTTACCATTCGATTTGCACAATAGAATATCGTTCCCCTCGGCTTCCACCTTTTTCATCCCATTATTGGCTAAATCGCCATGTTTCCCAATATTTATCTCTTTGTATTCCACCTTATCTCCTTCCGAGTTGTTTTAACCAGGAGTTTGCGTCACCATCGACCACAACTAAGTTCAAAGTACCGCTAAAACCGGAATATGGCTGCGACGCTCGCCTGTTCCGGTAATTTATCTTCGGTAACCGCATGGATATCGCCATTATGCAAAATAGTTTCCATAACGAGCGCCTCGATCAGGTCCTCCGATTCCGGCTCATCTTTGTCTGTAAAGGACACTTCATTATTATCGCGCTCGAATTTCCCATGGACCTCCGACGTAGGATCAACCAGTAAAGTATCGACCCGATTCATGTAAGCCTGCTTGAGCGCTGTGCCCACTTCGCCGGATGCTTTGCCGGATCCAACAAGTTCATTGAATTTAGAGATCAGGGAGTCAACAATTTCCTGTGAATCCTTGGACAGGAGGTTGAGCGCTTCCCGCAAGAGTTCTTCCTCGGTCATGTCATCAGGATTCTTCTCGATAGCCGCTGAATGCAGGTTATTGTAGCTGTTAGCCTTTTTGTAAATTGGAATATAATATTCTATACCGGATAGTATTAGCGGGAGGTGACTTCCGGAGATTATTTCGCTGATACCTTTATCCAGAGCGTAGAAGTAATTGGTAATCATCTCCTTTCTCTCGCTCTCATCCGATCCGGCGCCGTGTCCATGAAATACGGCCGCTCTACCTCCCGACGCTTCGCCAGCGCCGGTATGAAATTGCAGTTGCCTTTCCGGATCCTCATGCTTCATAAACTCCTCCATGTTATCAGTCATCTCACCGGTATCTATTTCACGCAACTCATGCCGGTTTCCAAGGAAGAGGCGCGCTTGTTTCTGGCTTAGAGTAAGCAGATAGAATTCCGGGGAGTGATTATATAAAGGAGTAAGCTGCTTTACCGCGAATTTATTGCGCACATTCGCCATTTCCCTAACTGTCACAGGCAAAGTATAATAACGGAAGTAATCGGGAGCGATAAATACCGCCAAACCGTCCTCCTGATGCTCCCAGAAATCACGGTTGTTAAGCAAATCATTTGCAGGCTCTATTAAACTATCGATCTCCTTTTTTCTCAACCCTAAATCATCAAGTTGATTTAACGTCTTCGAGAGAAGGTTTTTGAATCTGATATGATTTTGCTGGACTTCGGCTCCTCGGCGATGAGTGGGCAAATAGATAGATATCATGGTATCGCCTTCTTTGGATGCCAATTCCCTTATTTCGTCGCGACTTATTCTATTCACAAATATATCTCTCCGATTTCAGATTTCGATTAACTATCAAGGGCGATTAAATGGTTATTCCAAAGAGCTATCGGATCCGCTTCGCGCTCCGGGTTTGTCCACAATCTGCACAGTGGTTGCCTGGGGACCTTTATCGCCATCGGTTTCCACAAAACGGACGCCGGTTCCGACCTCCAATCTGTCGAAGTCATTGCCCAAAACGGCATTCTCATGAAAATAGATGTCCCTGTTATCCAATGTCTTCAGGAATCCATATCCCTCATCCTTGAATATCTTACTCACGATAGCATCAGTTTGCTGCACCGGATGAGCCTTTACTTCGGCCCGACGGCGCTCTTTGATCTCTTTGAGCTGTCGTGTAGCGGCATCGAATGCATCTTTGACTACCGACATCAACTGCTTATGCATTTCCAAGTCGCCAGGATCACGGCTGATTACTATCTCCTTTTCTGGAGGAACTCTGATATTCAGCCTTAGTCGGTATGGATTTCCGGACTTCTGATGCTCTTGAGGTTTCTCGATAACTACCCGGCAGCTAATTATATCTTCAGAAATCCTTTCCAGTTTATCCAGCTTTTTTATGATGTATTCTTCTACTTTTGTGTCTTTTTCAAATCCTCTGAATGTTAATTCCAATGGAACTTGCATTAAACACCTCCGGTCTCTATAGCTTGGATGTTAGATTACGGCATCCAGCGATATTTATGCTTATTTCTTTACTACTTAATATTATATAGCAATATAAATGCCGAAAATACACACGACATATACCTTACTGCTATCAGCGAATGTGGATTAATCGATAGAACATTTTCAAAAATGCGTAGAGATATATCTAACCTGGATTATTCATAAACTTCATCATAGGTAGCGGGAACGTTGCGCTTCCGGCTCCTTTCTGGACTCCATATTCCAGACTGAACATTGTTTATTGTTGCAAAATCCCCGAAGGACAAGCATTCGGCTACGGTTTACTGGCTTTTATGAATTGTGCGGGCTAAAGCATTGAAAGAGGGAAAGAGCTTTGGAGTGAAGACACGGTAGCGCTTTTGCGCTGCAGACCGGAGCATCCGCTCGGTACGAATTCAATGGTGTCGGGTTTTCCGTTCATTTCACATTCGCTCAGCCTGACCCGTATTTGCGGGGAAATCCGACCTACCGTTCTAATCCGTTTCCAGGTCGAGTTTGAGAGACAGAAAATCCAGCATATCCTTTAACGCTACCACTCCGACTAAGTTGCCATTGTCCACCACTATTAACCTGCTGTTGCCGCGCTGCTTCATTTTGGTCAAGGCTTCCATTGCGTCAGCATCGGCTTTTATAGTATTCTCATCATTGCAGGCATTTGAAAGGGAACCGACGGTTTTGCTATCCCATTCATCCTTTGGTATATCTTTAATCTGTTTGATATTGATGCATCCCGCAAGATGTGAATCTCTCGTAACCGGAAACATCTTATGATGATGCTTATAAACATAATCCTCAACGAACTCCCTCAGGGTTATATTATCCGCCACCGTTATCGGATTTTCTTTGGTGAATCTACGAATCGGCTCGCCCTTAAGCTCATCCCGCAGAAGAACCTGTTCATATCCTCGTTGCGATGCGGTTTTAAGGAACATTCCGATAAGCGCCATCCATAATCCGCCTATAAAATTGCCAGCTATCAGCCTGAATATTCCCAGCAGGATTAAAAAGATTCCGAAGCCGGAACCGATATTCGAGGAAATCTTGGTTGCCTTTCTGAGATTTTTCTTCCATGACCATAAAGCAGATCGAAGAATCCTTCCTCCATCCAGGGGAAAAGCCGGGATAAGATTGAATCCGGCAAGGATAATATTGATCAATGCCAGATAATCCATGACTCCGATAAGCGGCTCGGGGACAATATCTTGGCTGATAGCGGATAATCCGAAGAAAACTCCCCCGATAATAATACTCGCTATCGGTCCCGCAACCGCCATATAGAATTCACCCTTCGGGCTCTGGGGTTCGTCCGGCATTTCAGCGACGCCGCCGAAAATAAACAATGTTATCCCTTTCATGTTCAATCCGTATTTTCTTGCAACCAGTGAATGGGAAAACTCATGAATTATAATCGACAGAAATAATCCAACCGCCCCCGCAATTCCCATCCAGATGTAGGTTGTAGTGGAGTAGTCTTTATAGAAAGCGGGGAAGAG
>WJIR01000149.1 GCA_014730175.1 Candidatus Zixiibacteriota bacterium | reverse complement strand
TAAAATAAGCGGGAGACGGGATTCGAACCCGCGACCAACAGCTTGGAAGGCTGTGACTCTAGCCAGCTGAGTTACTCCCGCGAACATTCTACAATAATAATCCTTTTTTTAAACAGGTCAAGAGAATTTCTTATCAAAATATATTAATGATGTTAAGCCTCCCATGCACAATAATTGTGCGCGCATCGGTTGAAAGCCTAATTATTGTGCATTGGCACAATTGATATCATTTCGTAATTCGTTGAAACAGAGCATATTACGCAGTCGGGCATTGATGGCATGGATATTGCATCCAAGTTGAACAAAAGGAGGAAGTTATGATCCGGAAAATGAAATTAACCAAATTATTTGCTCTTATAGCATTTGCGCTTAGTCTTATGTTTATCACCGGTTGTGATGATAATTGCACCGATTATGAGGATGATTATGCTCCATCTATTCCTGCCGGAGTATATTCGGTAACCGGCGATGAGCAGATTAGTTTGTACTGGGCGCCGGTGGTGGAAAATGATATTGATTACTATGTTGTCTACCGTTCGGATACCCCGCCGGGACCTTATGAAGAGATAGCTACAACAGAGGAAGCAACCTATGTCGATACAGGATTATCTAACGGCGTAACTTATTTTTATGCAATTACATCTGTAGATATCTATGGAAACGAGAGTGAGCTTTCAATCGAGTTGGTTTATGATACTCCCCGTCCTGAAGGCTCAGCTACCTTAACGAATTATCACGAAGATGCATCAAGCGCGGGATTTTCATTTGCTAATGAGCAGGTTGTCGACTACAACGAATCGTCATGTGATATTTATCTGGAATATGATAATGACCTTGATACTTATTTCGTACACTGCGGACGTTCTCTAACGGATCTGCAGGATTTCGGTTATACCGATGATATCCATGATGTTAACTACGCTCCGGAAGAGGGCTGGTCTGAGCTTTGCTACGTGGAAGTGATTTCGGGACATAGCTATATTGTCTGGACTGCCGAGAATCATTATGCGGTTTTCAGGGTTACCAGTATATACGAGGGAACTTCTTCCCCGAAATATATCCGAATAGACTGGGCTTATCAGACTGATTTAGGTAATCGGGAATTGAGGGTATATCCTGAAAATAAAATCAAAAGCGGAAACAGCGAATAATTGGATTAGGTGTAACCGATGAAGATTCTTAAATCAAAAATAAACATGGCGATTACTGCGGCGATATTTATTTCATGCGCTCTGATATGGCAGGCGGTATATCCGGAAAGCGTTGAGCATGATAACCGGGATATGGTTGTCAATGGCAATGCTATTGCTAATGATATTGGAGTGAATGCTCAAAACTCAGGCTTCTCTTTTGCGAATAGCCAGGTTGTTGATTATAATGACTCAAAATGCGATATTTATTTCGAGTATGACCGGAAGTCGAATACCTGGTATTTGCATAACGGACGAGATTTAACTGACATACAGGATGCAGGTTATATCGAGGACCTTAATTATGTAAGCGCAGCGCCTAACAACGGTTGGTTTTCATACGGATATATGGAGATTGCATCAGGTCATGTTTACTTCATCTGGACGGCTGATGATCATTACGCAGCATTGCGGATCAGCAATATACCTGATGAGCGCAACGAGGGTATCGAGTTTGATTGGAGATATCAAACGATAGAGAGTTGCCGTTGGTTTATTCCGGTAACTGATGAAACAGGAACTTGCTTTATAAATGATGAATACGAATATTTCTAATGTATGGAAAAAGGTAGGTGTTTTATGAAAATGCTTAAACTAATGATCACTACGATAATGATTTCGCTTCTGCTGCCTTTCAGTCTCGGCAATGCTCAAACCAGCGGGCTTAATTTCCGCCCGGATCTGGAAGTTGAGATATGGACTAACAAAGGCGAGGATGCGAAATTCTACAGGGGCGAAGACCTGGTGACGTATTTCCGTGCCGAACAGGACTGTTACGCACTGGTTTATGAAATCGATACCGACGGGAATATCAATGTACTTTTCCCCTTCGAACCGGGAGGGAATAATTTCGTTTCCGGTGATACGGTATACAGGATCCCGCCGGCTGAAGCTGATTATCACATGGAAGTAGGAGGAGCGAATGGAGACGAGTATATCTATATAATCGCATCGGCTACTCCTTTCGATGCCCCCCAATGGATGATTTACTGGGGTTATGAGTATGAATATATCGAGGACGATTGGATTGTCGATGCCGATGCCGGAAGAAATGAGACCCTGAACCGGGTAATCGGAAGATTGGCGCATGAAAACGGTGGGCAGTATGTAAGCGATTTTGTTCGTTTCTACGTTGATGGCGCTCATCGGCATTATTTGTATTATCCGGCAAGCTATCACAATTACTATTACGGATCATGTTGGTTCGGCGTTGATTATCCCGGATGTGAGGTATTCATAGATGGGGTCTATTACGGGATTGCGCCGGTGTATATCCCCAGCATATTGGTCGGCGGACATGTTGTGGTTATTTATCGTTACGGTTATCCCTGCTGGCAGCATTATTTCTGGATAAACCATGGCGGTTATTACACTTATCATGCTAATATCAATATTCGTTATACTTCTCACTGGAATAATGGCTCGAGATACAAATATTGGGCTGAATGGGATTTCGGCGGTAAAGATTATAAGCGTGGCAAGAAATATAAAGACTGGGGCGGATACACTTATAACCATCCCGAGAAGGTGCTGAAAACCGCTGATTCCAAGAAACGGAAGTCCTACAAGAAGACTGCCCAGAGTCAAATAAAGGATTACAGTAAGAATAATTATCGCTCGAAGGCGGGGAACTCAAAAACATATGAAAATTACCGCTCCAAAACGGACAAGAGTTATTCAACCAAGAAGTATTCAACATCGAGTAAATCCAGGAAATCGAGTAATATCAAGGGATACGATCGCAGCTACCAGAAGAAATATGATTACGATTACTCCGGAAAATCCGGTAGTAATTACCGTAAGAAGACTGTTGACAATTATCGAAAAAGTAGTTTAAATTCAAAAAAGAACTCAAGTAGCAGCGGAAGCTACAAAAGAAAAAGCTCGAATTATTCAAAGAAAAAAGCTACTAAACCGAAAATAACGAATAGTAGAAAATCGTACAACAAGCAGTCCAGCACTGTTCGCAACAAAAGTACAAGTCAGTCGAAACGGCAAGACTACTCAACGAAGAAATCTACGAAATCAAAGAGCGGTTCGAGCAGTTCTAAGAAGCGTAAACGTTAAAATGGTGTAATATTATGGCAAGAAAAGTTATTGTATATTCACGTGTTATCATAATAACGGTTATATTGTGTTTTTCTTTTTCTTTGGTTTCGGTTGCGGGCGATGATGCAAAAAAAGAGAAGGCGAAAAAGTCCAAGTCTACCAACTCAAAAACCATCTCCAAGAAAAAGGATGCTAAACCGAAACGAGTACTTACCAATAAACATAAGGTGAAATCAACCAGTTTCGGTAAGTCTAACAAAAAGTACGATCTCTTCATTGATAAGAACAAGGATGGGATTAATGACCGGTTCAAGAGTCAATCATCCGGGTCGAAATTGAAGAAGGTCAAAAAGGTTAAAGCTAAGAAGCCTGAAAAAAAGGAGACCAAAAAGGATAGCGGCGGAAAAAAGAAAGACAAATAAGTATCGGGATTTAAGTTCCTTTTTAGTCGATCGCAATAATTCTGTTACGCTTCTCCTTTTTCCGCATATTTCCTATAAAGGGGAACTTTGCAAACAAATGCATCGTATTACTTAGTTAATATACCGATAGATATAATATCAGGATAAATTTCCAATTTTCCGATTCGTCAGGAGGATTTTTTCATGCTGCGCAAAAAACGACATATAATATTAGTAATGGTGGTCATCGCCGTAAGCCTCGGTGTGTTCGCTTCGACTACGGCTCAATCAGGGCATGATTCGCTATTTTCGTATGCCCGTCTTTACACGGATATCGTTTTCAGGATTAATGCTCGTTATGTTGAGGAAGTGGATGCCAAAGAACTGGTGCATGCCGGTATCAAAGGCATGGTAAATACTCTTGATCCCTTTTCCGAATTTCTTGAGGAAAAGCAGTATGACCGATTGATGGAGCACACCAAAGGTAAATACAGCGGATTGGGAATGACGATTTTCCAGAAGGAGGGATGGATTACCATCGTTTCGCCCATGGAAGGCACTCCGGCTTATCGCATGGGATTGCGCGCCGGCGACAAAGTAATCAAGATAGATGGCGAAACCACCAAAGATATGTCCACCGAGGATGCCAGTAATCTGATGAGAGGCGAAGCCGGTACTTCGGTCACGCTTACTATAAAGCGCGAGGGTGTTGCTGAACCTCTGGAATATACAATTGAAAGAGCCGTTATTGAACTTAAAACCGTTCCCTACTATGGTTTTGCCAAAGATAAAATCGGGTATATACGACTGGCGCGGTTTGGTTCCGAATCGGAAAATGAGTTGGAAAACGCTATTATAGAATTGAAAGATCAGGGGATGGAAGCGTTGATACTTGATCTACGCTCCAACGGCGGCGGTTTGTTGACACAAGCTGTTAAAACCACCAACCTCTTTTTGGAAAGGGACAAAGAGATCGTTTCCACCAGGGGAAGAGTCACCGACCAAAGCAAATCATACTCCGGGCAGGACGAACCGATGCTCCCGGATATCCCGCTGGTTGTTCTGGTAAACCAGAACAGCGCATCCGCATCGGAGATTTTATCCGGTGCAGTACAGGACTGGGATAGAGGTGTAGTAATCGGTAACGAAACTTTCGGTAAGGGATTGGTGCAGCAGATCTACCGGTTTCAAGACCATACGGCATTGAAACTAACAACAGCTAAATGGTACATCCCATCGGGAAGGTGTATTCAGAAAGAGGAACGTTCGCACCGCGAGGAAGTCGACGAATTCGAAAGCCTTGCAGATGAAATTGAGGAAGAAACTGCTGAAATCGATACTACTTTGGAAGTGTTCTATACTAAGGGCGGTAGAATAGTATATGGTGGCGGCGGCGTTATACCGGATATCGAAGTTGAGAACGAGGAACTCAGCCCTCTGATGATGAATCTGGAAAGGTTATCGATGTTCTTTGATTTCTCGGTGCATTATACCACGGAGAATCCTGACCTGCCACCGGATATCGAAGTAACCGATGATATGATAAGGGAATTCCGAGCTTTCCTCGAAGAGAAGGATTTCGACTACAAGAGCCAGATAGAAACCGAGCTGGAAGATGTGCGCGAAGTGGCTGAAGAAACCAATCAGGTCGACAAACTTAATCCGCTGTTCGATGAGATGCAGGCAAGCATAGAACAAATCAAAGAAGAGGAGTTCAGAGAATCGCTGGATCAGATTAAACGCTCCATTAAGCGTGATATCTTAACCAAGCTCTATGGCCAGAGCGCGCTTTACGAACAGGTTGTTTTGAAATCCGACAACTATGTAACCAGAGCTCTGGAAGTTCTTGAAAATCAGAACGAATACGCATCGATCCTGACGGTTAATTAGAACAAGGGAAGCCCCTACTTTGCGAGTTGGCGGATTCACCGCCTGATAAAACAGATATAATAGATTAAAGTTAGTAGCGCCAGGTGACGACACCTGGCGCTTAATTCGTCAGGGGATGAGGGGGTTTATCGTGGCGCCAGGTTGCCGCACAAGAAATTGACTTTGCTTTCGGGTGGGGGCACCCGACAGCACCCCGTATAATACCATCAGCGCTGGAGCGCTGACCGGCGAAGCAATCGGTCGGGTGAGAGCCAAACAGTTTCAAAACCTCAACAAGATTGCTTCGTCCGGATATCAGAGGAAAACCCCCTTTGTCAACCTGTTGTGCAAAATATAATTGTAGAATACGGAAGGGGTGAGAATCGAACTCACCGAGACTTACACCGGTAAGCCCCCAGCGGGTTTGAAGCCCGTGACGACCACCAGGCCGCATCCTCTTCCGGCATGAATATAAATACTTGCTTTGATCAAAGCAAATATAAACTGCGACCTGTAGCTCATGGGAATTCACTTCACCGCGACTTACTTTCTCTTTTTGAATATATTCGTTATTTTTCCACTCATCCAGCCTCTTTTTCTACTCCATTGATCCTTGAAATTTTTTCTATCGACTGAGACCTGTTTATAATGAAATACAAAGCTTGAGGGGACAACGGCAGGATGGCAAGTGCATCGTTTGAAGAAGTCATCCTCCCCTCCGAAAGTTCCGTCGATTCCTTTAAACGGTATAAGATTGTGCAATACATCTAATTTAAACGCCATGCAAAACCCATTTATTATCTCAGTTGTAAATCCCTTTTTGTTTTTTAAAAGTTCCGCGGTCTTATCTATATGCTCTTGAATATCTTCATTTTTGTAATGCTTGAGGAAATTTTGAACTCTTTGGTCGAGGATATGTCCCGGAGCGTTTGTAACCGGTCCCGCCACAACACAGCGCAATCTTATCATTTCATCGATTAGGTTTACAGCCCAGTTTCTGCCAAACAAAACATCGTTGTTGACTATTATCAAGTAATCCTTGTCTTTGTTCACCTCGTATGCCCGGTTCCACAGACTGATAAGCCCTTTGTTACGCTCGTTTCGGAAATAAGAAACCGAATCGAATTTCTTCACGCACGATTGTGTTGCATCAGTCGAGCAATCGTCGAATAATTGAAATGAGAATTTATATCTATCGGTATCCGGAGTGTTCCTGATCAGGCTATTTATAGCCGAGATTGTGTAATCTACATGATTGTAACATGTCATTGCCACCGCAACCTCAGACCTCGGCAGGGAAACTTTCTGAGAATTATTCACTGATTTTCAATACCTCTTAAAAATTGTTCGCATTAGTCACGAGTTATACCATTTAATACTTCGGATAATTTACCGGTGAGAATTTTACGTTCGTACTTTCTTATTTCGTTTTTATCAGGACTATAAGGGAGTTTATCTTTTTCCCAGCATGAGTAATATTTTAATATCAGAGATTTCATTTTGCCAATATTATTTGGAGAGCAGTATTCACCTGCAGACGTGGAATCAATGATTCGCGCGGCCTCCCCATCCTCAGGAACAAAACCGATTACAAGCCTCGCTCCGCGGATATATTCGAATATTTTCCCGGGAACGACCGGTTTGTTCTCCTCGGATACTAACAACAAGAAAGCATGGTTTTCGGACATCATCCGGATGGCTTCGGCATGGGGTAAATGGTTGTGAAATCTAAAAACTGTGCTTGAGCGCTTATTCAGATATTTACTGATATGTTTCGGATTCGATGGGGTGAGTATTCTTATCTCGATTTTATCTTCATCGATTTGATTGCTATCAAGTAATTCTTCCACACACCTTACCAGATTAGCGCCAACCCTCTGCAAAGTCAAACTTCCCATCAACAATATCTTAAACTTATTTCCTTTTGGCGGGAACTGATGATGGTAATCAATGTAGTCCTGTTCATCATATCCATTTGTGATTACTCCCACTTTTTCGGGATACAAAGCATTATCAGTAATCAAGGCGTCTTTCTTCATCGAATTTACCACGGTAATTTTGTCCGCGGTTTTCAAACATTTAGATTCCAACTGTCTTTCCCGCCGCCTCCGTTTTGTCGGTAAATTCATAAAATCCTTACTTGAATGAGGATGTACCCATTCGTCGCGCATATCCATGACCCAGGGGATTGAAAACTTTCGCGATAATTTTAAGCCTATTAAGTGAACGGAATTCGGAGGCGAGGTTGTCAAAATAGCCTGAGGTCTGTGGCTTTCTATTATCCTGACTGCTTTCCTGAACGCAAAGTGGTTCCAGGTTACTTCATTTGAAGGTATTAGGAAATGGTTTTTAAATGGTTCAAAAAAAAGTTTAGCGGCGCTGCCGCGGAAAAGGGGGAAGCGGGTTAGGTCGGGATAAAAAGTGCGATGAATCCTGACATCCGAAGGGATTTCATCGAGTAATGATTCATCTTTTACATAAGATTTTATATCATTAGGGTTAATTGTTAAGACTATCGGTTGCCAGTTGTAATCCGGAAGATACTTTACGAATTTCAACGGACGCTGTACTCCGCCTCCTGCAAGAGGCGGGAAATAAAATGCTACAATTAATACCTGTTTTACCATGAATCGGATTATTTATTACTTACCAAGTATTCTTCTTAATTGGCGCTTTGCTTTATCGAACTTGTAACGCCAAGCTTTGATATCTTTTGTGCTCCCAAATGTAGCTCCTTCTTATGCCAGCTCCCACGCCCGATATGTTTGATTAATCCTGAGATATTATCCACTGCCAGGTATTTTATGTTTTTCCTTTTTGCTTCGGTGTAAATCTCGATTCCCGACGCTCCATGGGAAACGAACCTGGATTCCAAACTCAAATATACCCTCTTATTAATCCCGCAACCGCGGGGATGGATGTATGGTATAGTGTCCGGGCCAGCATCGGTATTTATACCCGCTGGATTCACGTACATCAGGAGGCCTGCGGCTAATACATTCGGATTATCGACTAAAGGTTGAATCAATTCTTCGATTAATGCGCCTTTTAATGCAAGAGTATCAGAGTCAAGGATCAACAAATAATCATATAAGGATTTACTGATACCGAAATCTAACGC
>WJIR01000010.1 GCA_014730175.1 Candidatus Zixiibacteriota bacterium | reverse complement strand
GAGAAGGGGTCAGGGGATGAGGGGATTTATCGTTGCGCCAGGTTGCCGCACATGAAATCCACTTTGCTGTCGGGTACGGCGACCCGACAGCACCCCGTATGTATGATAGTCACCGAAGGGCAAGCCTTCGGCTACGACAAAAACATGCTTAGCTCTCTGCTTGCGGCTTCGAGCTAAGCATGCCACTCTTGTGGAAACAGATACACACCCCATCTTCGCCCCGCGTTCCGCGGGGCGAATCCACCCCTCTCGAGAGGGGAATTAAATATGTGGCGTTCCCGATAGAATCGGTACCTGACCTGACGTCGGACGCTCAATTAATTTAAATCGCTTAAACTCTAATGCGCCGATACCAATTTCATACGATTAACTGCGCTGGGGCTTCCATTAGCTATGTAGTTAATCGAAGACTGCAGCAATCCCACCGCATAATCGGTGTTGTGGATGCCGCCTGAACGATCTTCTTCAACGTAAAGGTAATTAAAGAGCGCACCGGCCGAATCAGCCGTTTCGACTTCTCTCTCCTCCGGATGTCCATCTTCCGTCAATAAGTCGGCGGCAACCAGGAGAACTCCGAGACTGTCGAGCAATCCGTGGATTTCATCCTGAACACCTTCGGTGTCTCCATCCCAATCGTAATCATCATCCGCAGTTAGATTGAAATCATCAACATCGCCAGCATGACAGTCGGAAACGTTGCATCCGCTGAAGTTGTAATAGCTGCTATCATCGGATACCATTGCAAATGTATGCCCGCCGGTTCTGTTTGCAACGCCGGTTGACATGTGACAATCTACACAACCTTCTTCGGTCGTGTTGGTATGCGCTGAATTATCATAGGTGTAACTGGCGTACTCGTATGCATTCTCTCCAACCAACATGTCCGATTGATTGCTGTGATGGGGTCCCCAGTGTTCGCTTAGTTCAACATTGTCAACTACATACGTGGTGACATCCCTTCGCCCCTGATGGCATGAAGCGCATGTATTGGAATTTTCCTTATCGTAAGTAGCGCCGTTAGGTAATGTAACCGCTTCGGTTACCCGTACGCTAAGGTTGCCATTGGTGTGCGGAGCGTGGCAGGTGAAGCATCCGATTACCGAGAAATGATCGCCGGTAGCCGGAACTCCGGTCACTTCGGCGACGAATCCCTCGTGCGTGTGACATTTCTCGCATGCCTGGTAGAAAGAGGAATTATTCCGATTCCTGTCTATATTATCCCCCGAAGCGTGTTTGGATTCCTCCCATTCGCCTTGAATAGCAAAGAGATTGTCATCATCGCCATGACAGGTGAAACAGTCGATATCCTGGTCGTCGGCATGAACCATCTCAGCATAAGATGCAGCCCATTCCTTTGTTTGCGAGGAGTGACATCCCGGTACAAGGCAAGTATATTCCAGGGTCAAATAACCGTTGGCTGAACCATCCGAGATTAATTCCGCCGTAGCGGAAGTGTTGATCCTCATGAGGTGAGACCTGACATCCCCGACATGGGTTAAAGTATCGCCCAACGCGGATTTTGCCGCATAAGGCATGTGGCAGTCGATGCAGGTGACATTGTTATCATCGTGAGGTAGGCTACTGTTCTGGATACTAGCGTGATCCGAATAATGGCAGTTTTCGCATGCGTTAACAATAGCATTGGCGCGGTCGGGATTTGAAGCGTGCAATCCAATGTGAGGATCGTGACAATCCACGCAACCCATACCGTTATGTTTGGTTCTCGCCATCTCATTCCATTGTTCGTGGTGCCTGATAAATCCGCCGCTTGCGGGGATATCACTAATCGATCCCCGAGAGTGACAGCTTCCACAGGCTTGAGCCGAGCGATCGATTTGCATTCCGTAGCCCTGTGGCGACTCGGCGTGCAGGCTTCCGAAACCATGGCATTCTTCACATTGAATCCCCGGAGCGGCCCAGGTTCCGACAATACCCTCCAAATCATCTTGATGACCATCTGCGTCATATCCGGTAGTATGACATTCTCCGCAGTCATATGGAAGCTCCTCATCGGCGTGATAATCCGTCCAACTTCCATCAGCCAGGTTATACTGGTTGCTCCCGCCCTGAGTGATAATGTAGCCATCGGTTCCAATAAATCTGGCTTTCCACCAAAATCCCCCGATCACATACGACACATCACTCCAGCTGAAACCGGAAGGAGGAGAAGGTACTTCGGTATACGGGTAATAACCACCCTCAGCAACGTCCGATGCATAGTTGAGCTTAAATGGATGCCCGGACTTCACGAAACTTTCATAAATTCCGGAGTGACAGGTCTGGCAGGCAGCGGATCCCAGATACTCCGGAGCGTCCACTTCCTGAACCACGGTGTCAGTAACTTTCCGTTCGCATCCGGTAAAAGCGAATATCGCCATCAATAGCATCACCCCGATAATCTTAATTCGCCTTATATTCATAAATCCTCCTATTGGGAATAATGTTGATTTTCAAAATAAAAAGTCGCTGTGATTCTAAACAGATTAGCTTCGTAATAGTGTGGCGATAGCGAATAAGAATCCAGCTCATATCTTCTATATGAAGCATTTAATCCAAGGTTGTTTATTATACGATAGGACACCGCGGCATCCACATCCATTTTAGTCGATTCTATGTCGTGATCAAAATCAAGATATGTGCCTCTTAGAGTCAGATTGATTTTACGGGACAGAGATAACTGAACCTGCCCCGACAATAACTGCATAAGATAATTATAATCTTGCAGGGGAGAAGTGTAATCGATATCATCGATGGAGATCGCACCATATAATCTGATCCATCTAAGGATATAGCCGTTTGCCTTCAGATATAAACCTTGCGTCTTCCCTTGCGTGGCTATGTCTTCATTTTCCCTTACCCTGTACCGGTATCCCGCTTTGATCTTTGACTTAACCATCGGGTACAAATGCAATTCCGATACCAGGTTGATTCTATCCTCATATCCGGTCAAAAGCGCCTCGTATGTATCCCGCCTCCGGTGATTGTCATATTTCACCTTAAAACCTATATATTGATGCGGCTTTCCCTGAACTCCCGCCGAATAAGCAACGGCAGTCGCCCTATCATCCTGCGCATCCCGAATTTCGTATCCTATCGATGCCGAGAGGTTAGAGTTATAATTTACCAATCTATAATCGCCGATTAACTCGCCAGTATAAGACTCGCTATCTACATCCGCGGGGTCTTCATCTATTTTACGGTAATGACCGCGAGGTGTTATTGTCAGGTTTTCCACGGGATTGGTGAGAAAAGAGAAAGAGAGTCGGTCTTCCTTAATATAGTTTTCGCTGATCTCTTTTTTCGCTTTGAGATGATGGTAATCGATAATCGCATTAACTCTGGAATGGGCGTTGAAAAAGATACTGGCTCCCATTATTTCCGTTTCGGCATCCAGACTATCGGATAGATTATCATCGAAATCGCGTACACCATAAAACAGATCCACATGATTCCCCAGATGCTTCAGTTTCAAACCACCTTTATAGAAGGTCGTATTTCGGTCATAACTATCCCCGAAAAGTCCTTGATCATCGATTCCGTAAATAACGCGATCCCCCTCATCCTCGCTTCCCCGATACTGGAAATAACCTTCGACATATCTAACCGGTTTAACCCTAAACAGCCCGGAGTAGAATTTACGATCAACCGACAGATTATCCCCATCTCCGAAAATACCCCTTGTCTGACGATAGTTGGCTTTTATTGAGTAATAATCGTAATTCGTGATATCCAGGGACCCTCGCCTGCCATCGAAATTTATATCCGATAAATTTAAATAGTACCTGGTTCGAGGATTAATGTTGCCGTTGAGCGTCAGGTTACTCAAACTGAGCCCGTCGTATGTATCATACAGCTCGGATGCGGCTGAACGGTTACCCTCATCATCAAATCCGACATAACCGAAGGTAACAGAGCCATTGTAATCCGGTTGCGCTTCGACAGCGCCGACGGCGGGAAACAAGAGCACACATAGTGTCACGATTATTATTATTTTCCTCTGTTTTACCATCTTTCCGCCTCCTGATTAATCATGACATTCGATACAATCGCTACCCAGGAACCAATCATTGAAAAACTTAGCGTTACGATTGGAACCATGTATATCAATGTGGCATTCCAGACAATTCCTCTCTGCGAATCTACCATCGTGCGCCATTCGATGCCCCGGAATTATGTGACATTGCTGACAGAGCGAATATGTGGGCTGCTTAAGCAGGTACTGAAACGGTGATCCATGCCCATTATGACAATTCAGGCATCCACCATCCTCAAGTCCGTAGTCGCGCCTTGCCTCATGCTCGTAAATAAATGGACCCTCCATCTCCGGATGACAACCGTAACAAGTCTGGTTTTCGCTATCTGATGTCGATAGATTATTGATTGTCCCGAAATAGTTATGACAATCACTGCAGTTTACCGCTCCGGATTGTACCGGGTGAGAGGCAATTAGCGAAAAAGAACTCATTTCAATGGCATGACATTCCAGGCAGGTGGTGTTGATATCAACGCCGGTTAACTGCCCCGGTCTGCTTGTTCTCTCGTGGATAACATGGCATCCCGTACAGTTTACACCTGCCTGCAGGTGTTGACCGGCATGAGCGAAATTAGCTTCGGAATTCCCAAAATGACAATTACTGCAGACATCAAACTGGTCATAGGGAGTCAAAGCTTCCAAATTGGTGATAGTCTCCGCAGACGGATCATCAAGATGATTCTCCCAGTCCCGGTGACAGTCAAGACAAAATACCTGATGTGGGCTCTTGTCTGACGCCATTGAGTGTGAAGTGCCCATAAAGCGCTCTGCAGCATCTTCATGGCATTCCACACAAAAACTGCTGACTTCCCTGTAATCAGTATCCCCCGAGACAATATTGGTTAGAAGAAAAAGGATTATGATTGAGATTTGGAAGCCGACATTGCTGATAATCGTAAATCTGTACTTCATAGTAAAGTATTTATCCATTAATTTATTTTAACTGACTCTTTATCAAACATCATCATGCATGATTTAAATACTGAAAATGAAGAAAATATTTTAAAGAATTTAGAATAATTAGGACAAATCCTCGCGCTTAAGTTGCTACAATTTAACATACTCTTGCATCAATGTCAACTATATAATAATAATTTTTACCAACAATATTCTCACGCAAACATGTGGAATTAATACATATTTATAGATAAAACTATACAACATGTCCATTTAATTCCATCAAACCCAATTTTTACGCTTCTCCCGGATAATTCACAAAAGGCATTAATCTGACATGGTCAACGCGACGCTTTGGCAATGTCATCCTTGTGGATTGTCAGGTATGCAGCAGACATCCAATCCAAAGGCGTGCAGGCCTTCGGCTACCGATGATGAGTATTATAATATAGTTTAAGGTTGATTGAGTTTGGTAAAGTAGGCACGATTCTTACCGAATTAAAAAACTATACTACTCAAGATCATAATTGAAGCAACGGGGGCAAATATGCTAATACGACATACTCTGCGAGCAACATTATTGGGCATTTTAATTCTAATACCTGTTCTCTTATCATCCTGTTCTGAAAATGCAACCGATCCGGGAGAAAACCATGACGGGGGCAATGGGGAGACCATAACAATCAGCGGCAATCTTCAAGGCAGCGCTGGATTCTTCGGTAAACCGCAAAGAACGCATTCCCTACCGGATTACAAAATTATCTGCCAGGCTGCTATCAGCAAAAGAATCTATGTGGTAACCACCGAATCCGGCGGCAGCTTTGGATTTACAGTACCCGGTAATGATTCC
Source organism: Candidatus Zixiibacteriota bacterium (assembly GCA_014730175.1). Classification (GTDB taxonomy): domain Bacteria; phylum Zixibacteria; class MSB-5A5; order UM-FILTER-46-8; family UM-FILTER-46-8; genus WJIR01. Next base: position 5,086 of record WJIR01000010.1, on the reverse strand, counting down.
TATACCTTCCATATTCTGGATGAAAACTACTTTTATGTAGCTCCGATCGTACTTGCGGAATACGATCAGGCGGCATCCGAGGTGCCCGAAGGAATGGAAGTCGATGACGAGGATATCGATATTGGCGATGTTATATTGAATGAATCAGAATTCTTTGCTGTGTTATCCGAAGGAGATGTCGTTACTATCGATTCCTCGATGTTAGCGGCAGCGATCGCCGGTGTTCCCGCCGGAGCCGAAAGCCAGGGAGAGAATGCGGCGAATTACACCGGACATCCGCTCGATCTGGACGGAGATGGCGTAATCAATCTTATGGACTCCGATGATGATGGTGACGGTATTCTGGATGAGTTTGACTCCGATTGGACCCCCGAGGCGGAATCTGAGGTGGTGAACAATATAGGGCTCTTCATCAATTTTCACAACAATCTGGATGCTAATGGCGATCCCCCTGCCACGCCCGAGGATCATCAATATATTATCACCGTGGAATGCGTGGTACGGAGCGGAGAAGAAGGGAAAATTGATAGTGTTTCAGTATCGGGTCCCACCTATCTTGATGTTTTCGAGATCGATGATACCGGTAATGCTAATAATTGGGAAACATACAACGGTAAAAACTTGGTTGAGGACTACCTTCTGGGTACGTCCGATGAACGCTGGGGAGCATTTATAAGAGGAATTTCTTCGGCACACATCTGGGATGTGGTAGTCCCGGGAGATGTCTGGATTTTCGAAGTATCGTATACCGACGGCGCAAGTACTTATACTGAATTAATGGCGAAGAAAATAAATTTTATCTTCGAGGACACCCCACGTAACGTTACACTTAACGATAGCTTGTGGACTTCTGCTACCATGTACAACCTGTCGGATACGGTAGTGATCAAATGGGATATCATTAGCAGCCTTCCGGGAATGACCTACGCAGTGACCGGCTGGCAAATAGTTAATGGTAATCAATACGGGCAAATGTTCGACTACAGCGCGGGTGTAGACGGCGACTCGATTCTATTTGTATTTGAAGACACGCTGTCGACCGGCGATACTATACAAGCATATAATATCGATGTAGTCGCTTCAAACTCCCACGGAGATAACGCCAAAACCGATGGCGGGTGGATCTCCAAATGGGCGGGTCCGTACTTGGATTGATTGGATGTATTGGGCGCTGGTTTTTCAATGCCAATGTCTTTGATTGTTTTTGATAATGGATGCGGGAGTACTTCCCCTTTTGGGAGCACTCCCTTCTTTGAGTGCGTACCCGTCAAGGTATCATATAACATGGTTTTTACATATTTCTCATTGACAAATCTGTGCTGTCCATTTAAATTGAAATATATACGGGTAGCATTGTTTTTGAATATTATTTTCAATTAAGTAAGTCATCATAAAAAAATGATTATCCCGATTTAAAACGAACTGCGTTCAAAATGTGTGACGGATGTCACAAGGAGAATTGTATGAGAGTTTGTGCTGTAATTGTCATAACACTCTTATTGATTTCCGTGTTTAATTCGGTGATGGCACATCGCATCCCGGAAATCGAATCAGAGGAAGATTATGCTCGACATGCGCTGTCGCCGGAATCTAAAGGCAAAAGTTCAATTGCAAAGTTAAATCTAAAGGAGTTTAAAGCAAAATATAATAAGGATATTATTGTCAAAAATACCGGGGCTGTGCAAAGAATCGCATTTTCAGGTATTCACCTCGCTCCTGAACTTACTTATAAAAATATCGAACAGGTCTCCACTAAATTTATCCATGACAATCCATCTTTGTTCAAGATTTCAAACGATGATCTCAAGTTTCAAAGCGGTGGGTATTATGGAAAGATGTGGTATGTAATTTTCGATAGGTATTATGGCGGATTACCGGTATACAATTCCTTTCTCAGACTTGTTTATTCCTCCACCGGCGCTTTGGTCTCAGTTACCGATAGGTCATATCCCAAACTGAACGTTAATACCAATCCCTCGATCTCAGAAAGCGATGCGATCAGTATTGCCCTTCAGAGTAATGGATGCACAAGCGGTGACTATGAGCTTCAATCAGTTGAACTTCTGATATACCCATTGGAAACTGAAATATCCTCTCAAGCTCATCTTGCCTGGAAAGTGGTGTATTTCACTTCAGAGCCGATCGGAAGATGGTATATGTTCGTGGATGCTCAGACCGGAGAGATCATACAAAAGTGGAACAACATAAACTTTGGGTTTTATGGTACGGTAAGGGGTACGGTTCACCTTATCGATCCTCATACCCAGCCCGAGAATAAAGTGTTCAAGGATGTAACGGTCACCGCGCTGAATTATGGATCCGACGAAACCGATCAATATGGCTACTACTTCGTCCCCGGCGACGGCACAACATGGATCAATGCCGAGTTGTCCGGACCCTATGTTAAGGTAAATAATCTTTATGGTGGCAATGCCTGGTTCTCTGAGATTTCCAGCGGATACCTCAATATATTCTGGGATCCATATAGCGCCGTGACCGAACGCGACGCCTATTACCATACCACACAGAGCCACGATTTTATTAAAGCTTTGGATCCTCAGTTTGTCAATCTGGACTGGCAGCTTGATTGCAACATTAATTTCGAAGGGGACTGTCAGTCCTATTGGGACGGTACCTCAATCAATTTTGCGCGTGCCGGTAACTTTTGCGTGGACATGGCACAAATGCCTACAATAGTCATGCATGAGTATGGCCATGCTATTACAGAATTGCTTTATCTGCCGGAGGAATTACCCAATCATGACGAGCCGGGCGGACTTTCGGAAGCATGGGCTGATGTTCTTGCGAATAGTATCACCGATCAGCCTTTAATTGGCAGGGGGATCTACGGAATTGGAACTTACTTGAGATCATCTGAAAATGAAGAACAATATGAAGGCAATAACTGCAACGGGGACCCCCATTGCATGGGTAGGATAATGTCCGGCGCACTATGGCACATGAAGGAAAACCTCCGTGCCGAATATGGCGATGATATCAATTCCTATGCTGACAGCTTGTGGCACTTCCCCAGATACGCCAAACCGATGGACTTTGCCAGCTATCTCTGGGAAATACTGTTGTTCGACGATGACGATTCCAATCCGATTAACGGTACCCCTCATTACCATTTGATATGCGAGGCTTTCGCAAGTCACTCAATAGACTGCCCCGAAATTCACTCCGGTGTCGAAATCGAACATGAACCTTTACCCAACACGGAGTCCAATGATCCGTATCCGGTGATTGCGGAGATAACATCTGCAGAAAGCGAGATAGACACCACCTACCTTTATTGGTCCAACGGCGGTAACTCCAGCATCGTATACATGGCTCCTATAGGCAATAATCAATATACCGCTTCCATTCCCGGGCAATCATCCGGCACCATGATTAATTACTATATCTACGCAACTGATGAGCTTCACAACTATGCGCAGCATCCTGAGATCGGCTACCATTCCTTCTTTGTTGGACAATATGATACGGTTTACACCGATAGCATGGAAAATGGCGGGGATGATTGGGACCATTACCCGGTCACTTCGGATTATATCGATCAATGGGGGATCCGTGACCATCGGAACCATAGCCCCAACGGCAGCAAAGCATGGAAATGCGGTAGTCCGGTATCGTATGAAGATTATGCCAATAATATTGATGCAGCTTTGATTACTCCTTATATTTTTATCCCTGCCGGCGCCATTATGTCGTTTTGGATGTGGGGTGAGATCGAAGAATCAAGCAGTGATAGGGCATGGGATGGCGCTATGGTTGAGATATCGGTACAGGGAGAACCGTTTGTCCAGCTCACTCCCGAAGGAGGCTACACCCATACCACAATTGGCGATTACAACCATCCCTGGCCTGCTGATACTCCATGTTGGTCCGGCAATTTCGATTGGACAAGGGTTGTCCTTGATTTGACTGATTACGCTGAGATGAATGGTTACATAAGGTTTCGCATGGGAACCGATGAAATGGAGACATACGAAGGCTGGTATATCGATGATGTCAATCTTTGGGGATATGACCTTAACTATAGTCGTCCCTGGGAGTTAACCTTAACCCCGCATGATGCTCCCATTGTAGTACCGGTTGGCGGTGATTTCTCTTACGATATTTCCGTGGTTAATAACACTGGCGAAGGAGGTACCCAGGACGCCTGGATAAAACTGCTTTTACCTGCCGGGAGTAAAAAGACAATTGCGGCTTTTAATAATCGCTATTTCGACCCCGGCGAGAATATCTTTCCCGATCTTACTCAGTACATTCCAATCATCGCTCCACTCGGAAATTATACTTATATCGGTTACATCGGTGATAGACCCTCAATAATCTATGATTCTTCCTTCTTCTACTTCGAGGTGGTCAGCGGCATCGATGGTGGTTACGAAGGTAAAGACTGGCTACTGGTTGGATGGGAAAAAGAGGATTCCCGCAGGCTGCTACCCGATAGAACAGAATTGATAGGCAATATGCCCAATCCATTTAATCCGGTTACAACCATTAAATATAGCCTGGCTAAGGAAAGCGATGTTTCCATCGAAATCTATAACTTGTTAGGGCGGAAAGTCACCTCACTGGTCAATGAGCATCAGCAGGCAGGCTACAAATCGGTGCGATGGGATGCCTCACAATATGCTTCCGGTATTTATTTCTATCGCTTGCATGTCGGTAATCAAATATTCACAAAACGAATGCTGCTCTTAAAATAAGCCGATATACTGATAGGGAATCCCTATAAAGTGACGATGCGACAGATCCAGCTCGGCCATTAGCATACTTATCTGATGTATGCTTGCGCTTCCATCACCTAAACTTGCCACCCTCCACAGACCGCAGGAGGCGGGACATTCATTCCAACCTGATAAATCCGTAGCCGAAGGCTTGCCCTTCGGGGATCATCATATCGGTAGGTCAGGGGATTTATCCACCTGACGCCATGTCCAATTCCTCTCTCGAGAGGGGGGGCTTCGCCCCGCGGAACGCCGGAGGAAATCGGGGTGTGTTGATGGGTGCTGTCGGGTGCCCTCACCCGACAGAAAAAGTGCGGTAGGGTGGGTCGCCAGTGTCAACAAAAAGT
>WJIR01000148.1 GCA_014730175.1 Candidatus Zixiibacteriota bacterium | reverse complement strand
GTTTTTGGGTAATGGATTCGATATCCAAGCCACTCTGGGTCATATTAAAGACCTGCCGAAAAGGAAACTGGGGGTGGATATCGAAAACGGCTTTGTGCCCGATTACGAGATTATCTCCGGGAAGAACAAGATAATCGAACGTTTGAAAAAATCGGCTAAATCCGCCTCCAATATCTATTTAGCAGTCGACCCTGATAGAGAGGGCGAAGCTATCGCTCAGCACGTTGCCGAAGTGCTTGAAAAAGAAAAAGATAAAATAAAGCGGGCGGTTTTTAATGAGATTACCGAAAAGGCTGTTAAAGAGAGTATCACCGCCGCCGGTGAAATCGATCAAAACAAAGTCAATGCCCAGCAAGCGCGAAGGATACTTGATCGCATAGTCGGCTATAAGGTATCACCACTTCTATGGAAAACTATATCTCGAAGGTTATCAGCCGGAAGAGTACAATCGGTGGCGCTCAGGCTTATTTGTAAACGTGAAGACGAGATCGAAGCGTTTAAACCGGAGGAATACTGGTCGGTAAGTTCTGAATTCAAGTGTGAAAACGGTAAGTTTACGGCGAAACTCCACAAGATCGACAAAAAGAATTTTAAAATAGGCAATGAAGGAGAAGCCGGGACAGTAGTCGATGAGGTCAAGTCTGAGAATTTTGAGATTTCCAAACTAAAGAAGGACAAAAAGACCAGAAATCCTTATCCTCCGTTCATAACTTCTACGATTCAGCAGGATGCGGCGAGAAGATTGGGATTCTCCGCCAAAAAAACCATGCGAGTAGCGCAATCCCTGTATGAAGGCGTGGAATTAGGTGATTCCGGTTCGGTCGGTCTTATAACCTATATGAGGACGGATTCGGTGCGATTAGCCGAAGAAGCCATAGCCGGAGCCAGAAACATTATCTCCAGCGCTTATGGCGATGATTATCTGCCGTCCAAAGCCCGAAGGTTTAGAAATAAGAATAAGGCTCAGGATGCCCACGAAGCGATTCGCCCCACTTATCTGGAATATTCGCCTCAGGAGGTCAAGAAGTTTCTTACCCGTGACCAGTTCAGACTGTATTCGCTCATCTGGGCGCGATTTCTGGCATCTCAGATGGCTCCGGCGAAAATCGCGCAGACCTCCATTGATTGCGCCGGCGGTAGATTTCTTTTTCGGGCAACCGGAAGCCAGGTTGCGTTCGATGGTTTTCTGAAGGTTTACGAAGACATTAAAGAGAAGAACGGCAACGGGGATTCTGAGTCACAGGACCTGCCGGAGGTAACTGAAGGCGAACCGCTGAAGACTCTGTCTGTTACTCCAAAGCAGCATTTCACCAAACCTCCCCCGCGTTATACCGAAGCATCATTGGTTAAGGAATTGGAATCTCAGGGAATAGGCAGACCATCGACTTATGCGCAAATTATCGACACGCTCGCCAGTAGAAAATATACTGATATAGACAAGAAAAGGTTTTTCCCCACTGAATTGGGAAGGGTGGTCAATAAGGTTTTGACCAAGAATTTTGATCGGATATTCAACGTTGAATTCACTGCTGAGATGGAAAACGAGCTGGATAAAATAGAATACGGAACTTATGAATGGAAGAAGGTTTTGGAGGACTTTTATGCGCCGTTTTCAAAAAACCTCAAAGAGGTTGAACAACGTCGGGATGAGATAAAAAAGGAAACCACCAAAGCCACCGGTATCAAATGCGATAAATGCGGCGCCGAGATGGTGGAAAAATGGGGTAGCCACGGGAAGTTTTTGGCATGCTCGGCTTATCCCGATTGCAGAAATACCAAGCCGGTCGAAGGCGATGAGAATAATAAACCAATCGGCGAAAAGTGCCCGGAATGCGATTCGGAGTTGGTGGTGAAGAAGGGCAGATTCGGTAAGTTTATCGCCTGCAGTAATTACCCCAAGTGCAAATTTACCAAGTCATTCTCCACAGGCGTTAAATGCCCTGAGGAGAATTGCGATGGGGAAATAGTCGAGCGAAAGTCTCGACGCGGCAAGGTTTTTTATTCCTGTAGCAATTATCCTGATTGTAAATTCGCAACCTGGAACAAACCGGTACCGAAAACCTGTCCTCAGTGCAATAACAGCTTCATGGTTGAAAAATATTCCAAAGCTAAAGGCAGTTATCTTGCTTGCCTGCAATGCAAGCATAATGAGAACATGCCGGAAAGCGAAACCGTAAATTAGTTGATTTGAATCAGTCGGAATTCAATAATATCCCCTGCTTAATGGAATTTGCCTCCTACCTTGAAAATCAGAAAGGGTATTCTGCACATACGATTTCAGCATATCTGGCTGATGTAGCCCAGCTTTATTATTTTTTCGCTCAGGGGGATAAAGCGGTCGGGTACGGCGACCCGACCGCACAAAGAGACCGGACGGTCAGCTACGGCGACCGGCCCGCACAATCAAACGGGAGTGAGGCGTCGAATGCGCAACAGAATGTTTCGGCTGGTGTTTATAAAAAGGTGAAACGTCTCGATATACGCAATTTCCTGTCGACATTGATTTCGGCGGGATTGATGGAATCATCTCTGGAGCGAAAACTTGCAGCCTTGAAACATTTTTTTAATTTCCTGGTCAAGGAGAACTACATCGATACAAATCCGGTATCGGGTACGTTCAGGATACACAAGAAGCGTAAACTGCCCCCGATATTATCGGAAGAACAAATAAGGGGGCTTTTTAATCAGAGTTTTGCCGGTAATTTCTCCGGTATGCGCGACAGGGCTGCGCTGGAGTTGTTTTATTCCAGCGGTCTCAGATTATCCGAGCTTCTGGGTATAAGAATTTTTGATATAGATTTCAATTCCGCCTTAGTTCGCGTTCGAGGAAAGGGTGAAAAGGACAGGATAGTTCCTATCGGTGAATATGCTGTTGACGCAATCAAGATTTACCTGGAGTATCGGGAGCTGGTCTTACCGATGGAGGAGCAGGAGGATAGTCAATATCTTTTTCTCAATAAATATGGGAAACGGATATCCGCACGGAATATGAGGGAAAGGATCAAGGCGGCGTTGAAGAAGGTGTCCAATAATCCCGCGATTTCGCCTCACACATTGAGACATAGTTTTGCCACACACATGCTGGACAGGGGCGCCGATTTACGAGCGATTCAGGAGATGCTGGGACATTCATCTTTGAGCGTTACTCAGAAATATACGCAAGTTTCATCCTCACATATAAGCAAGACATATAAGAAAGCATTCCCCAGGGCGTAAAAGATTATAACAGATTGCAACCGAATTGATATTAATATCCTCGATTTTACCGTTTTTTACTCGCTTTCAGTCGTCTTAAATTCTCATACGAATCCAAGATTAGATCGGGGGAGTATTAGCCTGGATTATTCATAAAATACATTAAGCGATAAACGAAAGCTTGTCTTTCGGGCACTTCATGGTAATCTCTAATTCCGCTCCGAAAATTTGATGAATCTTGTCATGATGATAATAATGATATTCAACACGCTTTTTATTTTGTAAATTTACAATTATTTCAGGAACATGCACCGGTTAGGTCAAGTTATAAGATGATAATAGTAAGGATTAGTGATTAGTTAGTTGCGGAGATCCAAAACCGGAAAGCAACGCTGTAAATAGCACTTGGTTCCTAAATAAATTAACACATTTTCGGTCTAAATACTACGAATTTACGTATAACATAATGAATGAAGGAAATCAGCATAAAAAGCATCTAATGCCTGACGAAGCAAAAAGAACGGACGAGGCGCTTCTGAAGCTAATCTCGGAAAGAGATGAAAAGGCTTTAGAACTTTTCTATGAGTACCATAACAGGTTAGTTTATAACCTTATACGAAGGATGTTAGGTGATTCGCAGGATGCTGAAGAAGTTACCCAGGAGGTTTTTATGAAAGTCTGGGATAATGCTGATAAATTTGATGGGCGGCGGGGAAATGTTCAAGGCTGGTTGGTTACAATGACCCGTAGATTAGCTATTGATCGTACCCGTTCAAAGCAATATAAAATAAGGAACAAAGAAGGAAGTTTAGATTCCGGCGTAAATCCTGATTCTATAAAAGGTTTAACTGGAAAAGCAAACGAGACGGCAGAAGCTACGGAAGTAAGGGAAGTTGCCGAGGCTCTTAAAAAAATTGATGATTCTCACAGCGAAGCTCTTTATCTTTCCTATTATGAAGGATATTCCCATTCGGAGATCGCGGAGAATCTAAATATTCCTTTGGGAACGGTTAAGCATCGGATAAGAGAAGCAGTCAATAAACTTCGGAAGATTCTGGATATCGGATAATGACTGAGTCAATGGAACACAGCAGAGCATTTGAACTACTCGAATTATATATATTCGGTAATCTCGACAGAGATGAATACGATGCAGTGCAGGCGCATCTGGATACCGGGTGCGAAGAGTGTCTAAAGCGTATTCGCGAGCTTTCCGAACTGTCTGTCCTTCTGGCGAGGGCCGTACCTCAAAAGGACACTCCGGAGCATATCAAACAGGGAATTTTGGAAAATACTCGTAAGGAGGAAAGCCGTTCGAGCAGCAATCCACACAAAAAGACGGCTCGCTTGAACTGGTATATCACCGGCATAGCGGCGGTGCTGATCATCGGACTGGGGATAGGTTTGGTTTTAATGCAAATGCGCAATTCTGAGCTTGAGGATTCGTTGGCGGAAGCGAGGGATGTAACGAATCTACTGGAGTCTCCCGGAATGCAGTTCGTTAATCTTGAAGGTGTCGATCCCAATCCGCAGGCTTTCGGAAAGGTAGTTTTGGATCCGGACAAAGGGAACGCCGTTGTTTATATGTATAGATTGCCCCAGAACCCCGAGGGGATGGAATATCAACTCTGGGTAATGCGCGAGGGGAAACCCACCAGTGCCGGAGTGTTCTCCGTATCTGAGGGGGGTGAAGCGGTTCTGGCGCTGAATGACCTTCCCGAACTCGATAGCATCCCCACATTCCTGGTCACCATAGAACCGGAAGGCGGTAAAAATGCTCCTACCGGTATGATGTACCTGACCGGTCCTGAAGAAAACGGAAAATCGAAAAATTAAAATTATTCCCATCCGTTCAACTTTAACTCTCGTATTATTTAACAAAGCAGGGTAGTTAAGTCAACATTTCCCATACTATAGTATTATAAAACTACTCTAACTGAATCAGAGACCATGGTGATGATTTAGTTCAAAGTTTCTATTTCTACTTATAATGATGATTAGAGTATTCACCTTCATTATCATTACATTAAACAGTAAATCGTGAATAACAAAAATGGAGAAAAAAATGACACAGTTAAAACAGATCAGATTATCTATCACAATCATAGCTGCGGTTGCGTTGATGTTCGCATTCGGCAGCAACGTAAATGCTTACACATCGTATTCTACTTTATTCCTTGATATAGACGGTTTGGAGGACCTCGGTGAGGATTATATGTATGAGGGCTGGGTAATCGTCGATGAAATGCCGATATCAACCGGAGTTTTCTCGGTTGACGAAAATGGCAACCTGAGCCAAACAGAGTTTCTTATTGACGACGAATACCTGGATAATGCCGCCAAGTTCGTATTAACTATCGAACCTTATCCGGACAACGATCCTTCTCCGGCAGCGACTCATATTTTAGCCGGTGATTTCGAGATGGATGACGCCGAATTAACGGTCGGTAATGAAGCTGCACTGGGCGATGATTTCATGGATTCGGAAGGTAATTACATATTAGCCACTCCGACCAATGGTCCCGAAACGGATGAAAACAGCGGCATCTGGTTTCTCGACTTGACATCGGGTGAACCGATGCAGGGACTGTTCCTGCCTACTTTACCCGACGGTTGGAAATATGAAGGCTGGGCTGTTATCGATGGTATCCCCGTCACCTCAGGAACATTCCTTGATCCGAACGCTGCTGACGAGGAGGCTCCCTATAGCGGCAATATGGAAGGACCTCCGTTCCCGGGTGAAGATTATCTGCATAATCCTCCCGAAGGATTGGATTTCCCGACTGACCTCGCCGGTGGTATGGCGGTAATCTCTATCGAGCCGTATCCGGATAACAGCGAAGCGCCGTTTACCTTGAAGCCTCTGGCAGGCATGATTCCGGCAGATGCGGAAGATCATGTAACTTACATGATGGACCTTAATCTGGAATCATTCCCGAGTGGAATGGCTACTCGCGCTGAGAATGACGTCAGTATCGATATGATTCCTGACGATGATCCTATCGTAGTACCTGCAGGCGATGAATTTACCTACACCGGATTCCTGCTGAACAACACTTCTGAAAGCCAGAATGTTGATGTCTGGATAATGCTGGATGTTGAAGGTTATGGAATGTATGGTCCTGTGCAGGGATATTCCAATATACCATTAACACCAAACCAGGTAATGGGATTCACCGGAATTACTCAGGACGTACCTAACAATTCTGTACTGGGTACTCATGAGTATATAGCATTTGTAGGCGAATATGATTACATGGTGACCGATATGGTTTCTTTCCCGTTCACTATTGTAGCGCCGCGTGGCGAGGATGCCGATAGCTGGGCTCTCGCCGGATGGTTCGAGGAAGACAACGCCATCGAGAATACACCTTCGAGTGTTTCCTTGATAGGCAACTATCCGAATCCGTTTAATGCCCAGACCTCAATCAGTTTTGAGATTCCGGCGGCATCGGATGTGAAACTGGATATTTATAACATCAAGGGGCAAAGAGTTTCCACGCTGGTTAACGGCAGAATAGATGCCGGTAAGCACACGGTATCATGGGACGCTTCGGATTATTCCAGCGGCGTTTACTTCTACAATCTGAGCGCCGGTGACAAGGTTGTTACCAAGCGGATGACATTATTGAAGTAGAACAGCTGAATATTAAGCACAAACCAATAGGTCAGGAATCATTTCCTGACCTGTTTTTTATCTCTGTATTTTCAAACTGCGGCCAACAATACTGTAATTAATATCAAATTTATTCTGCGCTATTAAAATTATTCTTGACATAGCAGCATTCGTGTTTTATACTTTTGACACGTAGAAATCCGTAACCTGCTGTAATCAAAAAGGCGGGCGTAATGTTTTTGACCAGCAAATTTATATCTAATACAGAAGGGGGTGATAAATGAATGTTGTATAGTGTTTTTCACAAAATGGATGCGGGGAAGTGGATGATGGGTAAGTAACCACAATTAAAAAGGAGGGAGATAAGATGAGTTATCTTTCAAAATCCAAATTTAACGCTTTGAAAATTCGAAAAAGGAGTTATTATTATGTGTATTACTGGTGTTAGAATAACGATACTGGTTATAGTCGCTACAATTCTATTAATTTTTCCTTCTGAAACTATTGGTGATAGGACGGGAATCGGAACCTGTTATAACATAGATTACCATCCATATCCCGAATGCGACGAGGATTTTTTGGATAATACCGAGATCACATCATTCAGATTGAAATTGAGTTGGGGAAGTCTGGATTACTATTTATCGGCTGTATGTGAGGGGGATACGGGATGTGTTGCAGATTCGATACTTTCGAATTTCCCAGATGACGAGGATGTGGAAAAGATTTTTCTCTTCAAGTTCCACCATCCAACTAAGATGGAGACTCAATCTCAAGATACCTACATGTATGACCGAACTGAAAAGGATGATTTCCTGGCTTGGTGTCGTTTTATTGGGGAGGTATTGACAGACTCAGCCTATGGTATCAAGAATATCGCTTTACATAACGAGCCGAATGTAGGGTGGAATTATTTCGCGCCTCCAGGTACTTATGGGAGCAAAAGGTGGAGGAATAGCCCGGGAGACTATGTTCAACAATGTGAGGAATGTATCGATACCATACGAGCCTACAGCGATAGCGTCTATATTATATTCGGTTCATTTTGCGGGGACAGCGCCCTTGGCTTCGACACCACGGGAGTAGTCAAGGAAATGACTGATTCCATGGATCTAAGTATTGTTGATTGTATTGATTTCCATGTTTACAAGGATTCTGTGCCTTCGCCTTGGGTGGGACAAATAGCTGATAAATTGATAGCTTTTGCTAAAACAAACCGAGGGAAGGATTGGTCGGTACTTGAGACGAATGGACCAAAGCAAATATTTCCTGTAGATTCCACCATAAGCGGTAAGACGATTTACAGGTGGCTTAAGGATTATGTTGATACTATTGGACCTGATCACTGGTGCGACAATGGGGTGGAATACGATTCGATTTTCATCGACAGCCTATATACGCTGACCAGAATGGTAGAGTCATGTAATTTATTACTGCCGGAAAATTGGTACGAGAATGACTACTGCTCAAATTACGAGGATTACAAAATTCTGGAGTTCAATCGCAGAGTTCCGGTCTTTCACATGCACGGAGCACGGTTTGTCCATTGGTTTTCGGCATGGAGATATGATCCCTACCTATGCCAGGATTGGGATGAATGGGGCTGCTTTGAGGATGATTGCACTCCACCATCCAGTCCAACAGCCGATCAGATTACTCAAAAGCTGTTGCGGCGCGCAAAATGGTTTCCACGTAACATAATGGATCCTCAAAATCCAAGTACGCAAACACCTTTTGCGGAGGAATTAGAGGATTTTATTTTATATCACGAACATGACGATCCTCGCGAAGGATATGTGGGCTACAAAGCATTCGGAGCGGCAAGCATTGATAATCATCCGAATGTCTTCAATTCTCGGACTCAAATCGACTACGTTCTATCATCGGACGGTAATATCAAATTGGAGATATACGATCTATTGGGGAGGAAGGTGGCAACACTAGTAGATGAATTCAGAGAAGCTGGTAAGTATTCGGAAGAATGGAATGCTGAAAGCCATCCGTCAGGTGTTTATTTTTGCGTTTTGACGCAGGGACTGATGCAAGTCAGTAAAAAGATGAGTTTGGTTAAGTAAAGTCAATTGCGGCGGGACAATAGTAGGCTAACTCGGGATTCCAAACTGCCGGGATACAATACTCTGCAGTATTAAACATTTCGACATTGAGGTTTCTATGAAATATTGCGTAATATTTATTTTGATATTTCTGGATCTCTGCTTCATCCACGGATTAGGAATCACACAGGACACACTATGGACTAAACGATATGGAGGGTCAGGTTCAGAAGGTATTAACGATATTGAAGTCACGGATAATGACCATTTTATTCTTGCTGGTTTCTGGGAGGGCATTGGCGCATACTTCCTGAAAACCAATAGTCTGGGGAAAATAATATGGAGTTCTACGTTCGTATCGGGTATATCAAAAATAACGCCTAACTCTCTACATAATAACGCTTATATGGCTGTAGGTACAAACTTGAGTGATATATCATTGGTCTGCGTAGGGGACAACGGCGATTCATTATGGAGCAGAACCTATGGTGACAGCCTTAACGAGTACGGAGTCGATATAGATGCTACCGATGATAAGGGATACATTTTAGCAGGTAACCGACGAGTGTTTTATCAACCTGACGACATGGATTGGTTTATTGTAAGGATAGATTCAATCGGAGACACACTCTGGACTCGCACTTATGGTTGGTCGGACTACGATGTTGTGCGGTCAATAGAATCAACTACCGACGACGGTTATGCCATTGCTGGTTTCAGCTATCTAAACGAGGAGGGAAGGGGGTATTTGGTTAAGGCCGATTCATTGGGATCGATTATATGGTATCATCTCGAGTATGATGGACTTGATAAGGATTATAGATCTGTTAAGCAGACAACCGATGGAGGTTATGTAGTTGCTGGTTCTACAGAAGCTTGGGATTGGTTTCTAATTGAGAAATTTTATCTCGTTAAGTACGACTCACTGGGAAATAAGGAATGGCAGAAAGAATACGGAGAGTTCCCATATCTAAAGGTAGCATCAGAAGTGCTTCAGACTGTGGATGGTGGATATATGATGATTGGGAAGGCGCACGAATGGTATGGAAACGGTGATAACTCAGCATTTATAGTGAGGACAGATTCGGGTGGCGAAATGCTCTGGGAATTAATACTGCCTATAGACGGAATTAATAGTTTTTTACGAACCGGTGCGGTATTGAGCGATAATGAGTATATAGTTGCAGGTGTTTTTGATCACGATATGTGGTTATTGAAGCTACGGGAGCCATCATATTGCTGTGAGGTCGACATGTATCCTGATGATGATCCGGTTGTGGTTCAGCCGGGAGGATCGTT
>WJIR01000147.1 GCA_014730175.1 Candidatus Zixiibacteriota bacterium | reverse complement strand
TTTGGCAAACTGCGCATAATGATCGTTATAACTGGTTATGATATCGTTTGAGTCGATTTGATAAACAAAAACCTGGTGTTTGTTAGCATCAGTCATTTTACCCTCCCTGTTTGCAATATATTATCGGTATCCTAATTCCAGGTATAAGTAAATGGGTGAAACAAATCTGATATTGCTATTCTACTGAGACCATCGTTGAACCGCTGAGCGAGCCAGCTCTCCGAATCCAGATTCCTGTGATAATTTGGAATGAGAGCTTCGCAAGAATTCAGCTATGATATTATCCGCATTATCGTGCTGAATTTTTTCTGCGGCTAACGCTCTGAAAAAAGAAATTGCAGATTGGTCGCCGGAAATCCTAAGGTCGGTATGATGATAGTTTTCGGCGAGTTCGAAGAGTTCATTGAAATTTTCCGAATCATACAGGTGAGAGAAATATTCAACTAAATATTCCATATTTAGCGGTTGAAGTTTAAATGCTTTCTCGGAATACTCGGAAGCCTTGTCGCGATTATCCGAATTTTTATGTAATCTTGAGAGTGTAAATATCATTTCGAAGTCGTCATAATATTCGCCCAGGGCTTTTTCATAATGTTCGATTGCGTTCTCGCGGTCATCGAGACACTCGTATGCATACCCTACCGCTTTCTCGATTTCAGCCTGTACTATCTTTCCGATCAAATCGAAGAAGCGCTTGTCTCTATCGGGATATTTCAGATAAGCATCCTGGATTCTTAAGAAATACAGGGAGCGAGTTAATTCCGTGGTAGGCAGAACTGAATTAGGCCGGCATACCAGGTACAATGGAAGTATATCGAATTCGGTTTCGAATGCTAATTGTTCCATTCTATTATACGAATTGAGAGCTCTCTTGGGGTCACCTTTCAGGTAAACAAGCGTTAGAATCTGATTGGCGGTATAAATGGGATTGCATTCGAGCTCGATAGCCGTATCAAAATGCTTTAATGCTTTATCATAAAGTCCCTGGTTTGCCGCTACCCCCCCCAGGTTGTTTTTTACTATCGCTTCAAACTGAGGGTCTTGATCAAGCGCCTTTTCGAATAGGTTGGTGATTGCACCCCAGGTTTTATCCAAATGAGAGTAAAACTGCGAAATTCCCCTTCTTAAGAAGCGTTGCGCTCGGGATAGCTTCAATTCATTGTCTGAGCGCATCAATCCGCCTCTTGCTTGCAGAAGATGCGTGATACCGCTGATATTGTCCGCATAAGTATAATTATTCACTGTCTTTCGCTTTCCCGCATCAGCTATCCTATGCCGTTCTTCGCTGCTTCTAATATAACTTTCCAGCAAAGTAACCAGGTTCTTAAGCTTATAGAAAACGATTTCCGATTTGTCCCGGTAAAACTGTTTGACTACGGCAACCTCATCCTCAGCAAAGCACAAAGTTCCACAACTCATACTTTCGAAGATGCGCCGCGCAATCATCTCGGAAGAGAGTTCTCCGGAATGGGAGCAGTTTACGACGATTTTCGCCCTGGATTGCAATTCGGCGGAGGTTTGCTGATTTTCTGTACCTATGACCAGATTGTATCTCTTCGCAAGCGGTAGTAATTCATGGATAATCTCATTCCTTCCATTATATATAAACGGGAGGGAAAATGTTGACAGGAATAAAATATCAATATCGCGCTGTTTATTTCGGTCTTTCCAGAATAAAGGATCATGGCCTATGAAAAATCCGCTTCCTGAACGATTAGCGCCAAGTTTAAGCAGCATCTGCGGGCCCTCCCTGAATCCTTGAGTAAGGCAGATATCCATCAGCGGAGCGGTTGCCGCAATCATTTCGGAATGAGCCGGGAGATCAGTGTAAATCCCAACTGTAGTGCAAGCGCACTTTTCGATGTTGGAGGGCGGAGCGAAATATTCCGGAAGCAAACAGATAACTCTGTCCGGGCTAAATCCAGATGGGCACTTACTGAGAATGGATTCGATATCAGCGTCGGGCAATACCTCTATTTCACTGCGATGACCGGAGGCAGTGCCCGGACGGCAGTAAAAGACACAATCGGCATAATTGGCAAATGAATATGCCGCTCTCATATTGGGTCCTACCAGATATCTCGGACGGTCTTTCGGTAAAGCATGAAGATTATCTATACGGAAAATATTGTAATGGATCGAAAAATCTACATTATAAGGCTGAAGCGTAATCGCCTTCCGAAACCAAAATTCGGCTCCTTCATAGTTGGGCATTTGAGCATAGCAATCCGCCATCAAACATGCAACCGAGGCGTTATCGGGGTAGTCGTTGATTAGCTTCTTTATTAAAACTTCAGCTTCGCGGAAATCTCCGCTCTCTATCAGCGCCATGGCGGTGCTGCGTATGCCTGGATCCGGTCCTTTTACCATTTCTCTATTCAGCTACCTGCGTTTCTCGATAATTTTTAACCTGCTTTGCCCGTTCAAATCGATTATAAGCTTCTCGCTGATAATCGATTAATTCCTGATCGCTAACCTCCGAAAGATTGGCGACCACCGAGTAATACCATTTGTAATCCGAATATTCATTCGATTTCAACGCGCCTTCCATCCTCGCCAGATTCCAGAGAGGAGTGCCCGGATACGGCGTCATGATTGAAAATTGCGCCGCGTCGGTGCCTGATTCTATTGCAAACTCAATAGTTTTCTCTATTGTTTCCCGGGTATCGCCCGGATTACCGAGAATATAACTGGAATGCACGCGAATTCCGAAGCGCTTTACCATTTCAAATATGGGTATAACTTTTTGGAGGTCAATATTTTTTCGCAATATGTGCAGGATATCTTCATCGGCGGACTCAATACCGAAAGAAAGCTCCTTGCATCCGGCTTTTGCCAACGCCTCCAATCGGTTTTCATCGATGGTATTTATACGCGAACTGCATAGAAATTCCAGATTATATCCTCGCTCGGCAATACCGCTGCAGATATCTATAACTCGCTTTTTCCCCAATGTGAAAGTATCATCGCAAAATGTGATATTTCTTATACCATGTTGATTTACAACTATATCTATCTCATCCAGAACATTATCCGCAGAACGAAAACGGACTTTCCTGCCCCAGGTCGCCGAAGAACCGCAGAAAATGCAATTATAAGGACATCCTCTGCTACTTACCATCAAGGTGTACGGTTCATTATAACGATCCGGATCGTGATACTTTTCGAGGGGAAATTTATGCCTTGCTGGGAAAGGAATGGAATCGATATTCCGTATCAAGTTGCGGTGTGAATTCAATATAATCTTGCTTCCCTGTCGGTACCCGATTCCCGAAATTGCAGGCTTTGTAATCCCTTTACTGATTGATTCAAGGAGTTCTGCGAAAGTCTGTTCACCTTCCCCAAACACCACAAAATCGATATCTGCACAATCCCGCAGCGATTCCGAGGGAAGGGCATTGATATGCGGTCCCCCGAGAATTGTTACTATATCAGGATTCTCTCCTTTGACCAGCGAGGCAATTTTCGATGAAATAGGAAAAAGAGGGGTGGTGCAGGTTATTCCGATTGCGTCCGGCTTACGGTTATTCACCCGGGAAACCAGTTCCGGAAGCGCAAGCTTCTCGGCTTCCGCATCTATAACTTCGACATCCCAGCCGGTATTTTCCGCCGCCGCGGCGATATATGCCAGCCCTATCGGCAGGCGGTCTATCGATTTCCTTTTAAATTTATCGTATACTTCGCTGGAGGGCGGGTGTATCAGTAGTAGCTTCATCTATGACTCTCTTTATATTCCGGATTACGTAATCCTGTTCTTTGTAATTAAGCGCCGGATATAACGGTAGAATTATACAATTATCGGTGCAGTATTCGGTTTCCGGCAGGTTTAGACCGGGATACATATCACGATAAAACCTCTCCCTATGACAACTCAAGAATCCCCTTCTGGTTGATATTCCTTTTTCCATTAGCTCCTTCATCAGGTGATCGCGCTTAATCGGAGCGCCGGGAGTTAACCTGATCATGTAGGACTGGTAAGTATTATAAATCTCTTTGTTGTTCACCGGAGGCGCAATCCATGGATACCTTTCCAGGGCGATATTGTAACGTTCTGCAAGCTCCCGTCTTTTAACAATCAGTCCCTCCAATCTGTCCAACTGTACCGAAGCGATAGCTGCCTGAATATCGGTCATGCGGTAATTATAACCGATTTCAGGATAAGACTCGAAAACTACTTCGCTACTGTTATGTCGCTCAAGGTCTGAGACCGACATGGCGTGATGCCTTAGTTTCCGGAGTCTTTCGGCAAGCTCGCTGCTGTTGGTGGCTATCAAACCTCCCTCGCCGCAGGTTATAACTTTACGAGGATGTAAACTGAAACAGCTTAAGTAACTTTCGGAACCGAGTTTTTTCCCAACATCATAGATCGCCCCTGCCGCAGGCGCCGAATCTTCGATAACGAGTAGATTATGACGGCCTGCTATCTCGTATATCTCATGTATACCTGCGGCGCTTCCCTGAAAAGCAGGCATGATCGCTCTGGTTTTTGACGTGATGGCAGCTTCGATCAAGTCGGGATTGATATTGTAGGTGCGAGGATCGATATCCACGAAAACCGGCTTGGCTCCCGCGTGGACTATCGAGTTTGGAGTGGCGATAAATGTATACGACGGGCAGATAACCTCGTCGCCTTTCCCTATGCCGGCGGCTATCAAAGATAGATGCAGGGCGGTGGTACAGGATGATACCGCAACCGCATCTTTACACCCGATAAAGGATGCGAATTTCTTCTCGAGTTCCTTGACCTTCGGTCCCTGTGTTAACCATCCGGAACGTATTACCTCCGAGGCGGCTGAAACTTCTTCCTCGGATAAGTATGGTTTGGTCAATGG
>WJIR01000146.1 GCA_014730175.1 Candidatus Zixiibacteriota bacterium | reverse complement strand
TCGTTGAGCAGTATCTGTACATTATTCGATAAATAGTTTGCAATGGCAAGATCATTATCGCCATCGGAATCGAAATCCGCAGAAGAAACTGATCTGGGAGCATCCTCTACATCGAAGTAAGTAGCGTCCGGAAATGTTCCATCTCCATCATTTTTTAAAACTGACACAACATCAACACGGTAATATGAAACCACTAAATCGTAGTACCCATCTCCATCTGTATCTGATGAGGTTACGCATGTTGGTTCTCTATTCATGTTGTAATTGATAGGCAAATGAAAGCTCCCATCTCCGCAGTTTAGAAGAATCGTCAATGTGCTTGCCCATCTATTTGCCGTTACAATGTCGGGGTGACTGTCGGCGTTGAAATCCGCGCAGAATACTGAAAACGGCGTCTCGCCAACACTATAATCTATTTTGTCCCCGAAGGAGCCGTTGCCGTTGTTGAACAAAATAGATACACTACCGGATTCCTGGTTAGCAACCACCAGATCGATATCATGGTCGTCATCAAAATCCTCGCCATAAACTGATTGGGGAAGATCCCCCACACTATAATACGTCGCAGCTCCGTAAATTCCATTTCCATTGTTGAAAAAAATCGCTATCTCGTTTGATGAACTACTGGCTACTATCAGATCATTATCGTAATCGTTATCAAAATCAGCAGAGAATACCGCGGTTGGATTACCCGCCATTGCGAGTTCTACATTAAATTCAAAAGTACCATCCCCGTTATTGAATAATACGGAAACAGTATTATCGTTGAAGTTAGTGACAGCGATATCATTGTTTCCATTGCCGTCTAAATCTGCTGAATAAGCCGAAAGGGGGCCATCGCCGACATCGTAGTCTACATGCTGCTGAAAAGTGCCATCGCCGTTATTAATCAATATTGAGATATCATCGGATGAATAGTTGGTTACGGCCAGGTCGGTCATAGCATCGCCATTAAAATCCGCTGCAAAAACCCACCGCGGCGAATCCCCAACCGCATAGTATTTTGTCGGATTATAGGTTCCATCTCCCCTATTGACTAATACAGATACATTGTGAGAGTCGAAATTAGCCGTTACCATATCGGGATATCCATCTGCATTTACGTCCGCGGAACAAACTGCCTGAGGCTTTTTACCAACTTCATAATCCATCCTTGCACGGAACAATGGTTTAAATGCCAGCGCAGGGGAATAACAGATAAGCCCGATAATTAATATTGAAATAGCAGTTGTAACTAAACGCATATAACCTCCCTAATTTTAAATCGTGAAATTGTTTTCACGTGTCATACACTTTTTAAATATACATACTAATTTTAAAAAAGCAACGCTTTTCAACCGTTTACGGTGATTAAAGAATAGTATCAACGATTATATGCAATACCTTGATGCAAAAAAGGCTTGCCTATAAAATATGGGATTTTTATCTTCACCAATCTTTGATAAACATGTAACCCAAATGAGGATCAACTATGGCGAAACACAAAATAGCGTGGCTGCCCGGAGACGGTGTCGGCGCTGACGTGATGGAAGCAGCAAAAATTGTTTTGGACAAGGTCGAATTGGATGCGGAATACATCCACGGCGATATCGGTTGGGAATTCTGGCGTCAGGAAGCCGATCCGCTTCCCGAGCGAACCATCAAATTGCTGAAAGAAACCGATTGCGCTCTCTTCGGCGCGATTACATCCAAACCGAAGGAAGAAGCTGAAGATGAATTAGTCCCGGAATTGCAGGGGAAAGGACATATATACTCCTCACCGATCGTCCGGCTTCGTCAGGAATTCAACCTCAGAACCAATCTGCGCCCATGCAAGGCTTACCCGGGGAATCCACTCAATTACAGAGATGATATCGATATCGTAGTTTTCAGGGAGAACACCGAAGACCTCTACGCGGGAATCGAGTTTCATCCGGTGCCGGATAAAGTCCGCGAGGTGCTGAAATCGGAACATCCCAAGATGAAGAGATTCGACAACACTTCCAATGACGATATGGCTATGTCATTGCGAATCCTAACCCGGAAAGGCTGCCAGAACATAATCCGCGATGCCTTCGAATATGCGAAGAAATTCGATTATAAATCGGTGACAGTCGTGGAGAAGCCGAATGTTATCCGTGAGACATCAGGATTGATGGTTCGCGAAGCGCGTAAGATAGCCAAAGAATATCCGGGGATTGAGCTATGGGAGACTAACATCGATGCCATGTGTATGTGGTTGGTTAAAAATCCGCAGGATTATTCGGTGCTGGCAACCTCCAACATGTTCGGAGATATAGTATCGGACCTGTGTGCGCAGTTAGTAGGCGGTCTGGGATTCGCCTGTGCGGGGAATATCGGCGATGACTATGCGGTATTCGAGCCGACTCATGGCTCGGCGCCCAAGTATGCCGGTAAGTATAGAGTAAACCCGATCGCCATGCTTTTGACCACCAAGATGATGCTGGACTGGCTGGGAGAGATCGACAAAGCGGAATCGCTGGAAGGGGCAGTTGCGGAAGTGATTAAGGAAGGCAAAGTACGCACCTACGATATGGGCGGAACATCCTCGACATTGGATGTAGCCAACACGGTGGCGGAGAAGCTGTAAGAGAATTTACTCGTTTTCAAATAAGCGTCCTTTGCTCCGATGCAAGGGACGTTTTTCATTGAATTTAATAAACACAGCGAAATTTTAATCAGCAAGATATAGCCCGGATAATTCATAAAAAGAAATAGTCGGTAGCAAAAGAAGTGTCATTCGGGGATTTGAAAACAAGATACTATTTACAGGCTGGGTTTGCGGCTTCAGACAGGTGCCGGAAGCGCACGGTTTACGTGCC
>WJIR01000145.1 GCA_014730175.1 Candidatus Zixiibacteriota bacterium | reverse complement strand
TCTTTTCAACCAATCGGAAATCGACCATGCATTTCTCGCAGTATACCACCGCTCCTTCATCCGGAGAAGGCCCGTAGTTTAGCTCCCATCCGCAAACCGGGCATATAACTATAACCGGGAATTTCCCTTCCTCAATTGCCTTGATCAGTTCTCTGAAGATTTTCGTATGCCCTGCCTCCGATTTCACAAGTTCTTTAAATCTCGCCTTCACGTTTTCATCGTCGGTTTCCCTGCTGAATTTAGCGTATGTAGCATTGGCGAAACGCTCAAATTCCAGATTCATATAAAGGTAGAAAAGGGAGGTGCGGAATCCTTTAACATCGGTTTCGAAGTCCTCCAGCAGAAAATCGCTGGAGATATCGATATGATCAGCTTCGTTTCTCATAATTCCATCGATTATCGCTACCAGTTGAGGATTGTTGAAGATGGCGGACTGCATTTTGTACCGATATGTTGCGCTCCACTCCAGATTAAGAGTCTCTGTCCAGTTTTTACGATCTGTTTCTGATAGACCCATTGATAGTCTCCTCTAAATACATATATGAATTTCCTACGGAAGCTGTTTTCTTTTGCGAATAGCCCATTCAACTACTAATAGAAGTAACGCCGCAATCAGCGCCGCCGGTAGCGATGCCAGGTTAATCGGATCTTTCTCGGTAATGGAATCTTGCTTGATAGGAAGCGGATTTTTTACATCATCCTCAATATCCCAATAAACACCACCGCTCACATCAGCGATCTCTCTGAGCAGCTTACGGTTTGCCGTTATGGTTCTATATTCCTCACTGAACTGCTCAACCTGAAAACGTCCATCGAGGGTTTCTATGGTATCCCCCGATACTACGGCATAGGCTCGATAGTCATAACTACCTGCAGTTAACCTTCCCGGAGAGCCCTCGAAATTGCCTTCCTCACGCTTCGCCAGTTCAAAATTTATCTCATTGCCAGACTCGTCACGAAGTTTCACAATTAACGAGCTCTCCCCGATAGGTCTGTAATTCTCATCTAATATCCGTCCCCGAAATTTAACCTGCTCCCCGGAAGTATATAAGCTCTTATCTGTATCCAGATCAATAGGCTTGGTTTGCCCGGCAACCGTCAGCCAGGTAACCATATTGTTTATCAGGTGGCTGTACTTTTTATCCTGTTCATCCTTGCGGTTCATGTAGAAATGCCATCTCCAGATCGGACCTCCATTTATAACTACCAGCCTGTTCCCAGAAGTCGTGCTTTTCATTAGCAGAGGCGAAACACGGCCATCATCGGTATGTCCGTTCATAACGATATCCCATTGTTCAGCAGGTTGAAGCATAAGAAGTTGATACTGAAGCGGCGGCATATCCGCGAATTGGTTGTGGCTTTCTCCTTTGGGGAGCCTCAACAGCGGATCCGGGATATTCTCATTGACCACATCGGGGATAAACTGCCCGTTTTGGGCGATCGGGGAGGCGCCTTCGAATATAAGATCAATCTGTCTCAGTATGCGCCGGAAAGGATTCTGAACTGAATTAGGGGACAGCAAAAAGGCCGCATTTAGATTCCCGGAGCCGTACAAATTACCGATACCGCGTCCAAATCGATTGTAGGTTTCTACGCCGCAACCGATCAGGATAACGCAATCGTAGACATCCAACTCGGTAGTTTCCGGTGATTCTATAATCCTGTTTCCCGGACCGGGTATATACGAAGAAACCTGATATTTGTCATTTGTCAGCAATTCGCGTTTCAGAAATGAGTACTCCCAATTCGGTTTTTCGGCAATTAGCAAAATTTTCAAACGGTCTTTCAGTACCTGAACCGATATAGAGCGCGCATTATTCTTGGTGAACTGTTCTTTGAAATCGCTATTTATTGACAATCGGTAGCTAAATTTACCGATGGAATCAGCATCAATCGATAACTGAACTTCCTTCTCCGCGCCTCCACCCGGTAGCATAACGGTTTGAGACTTAATCCGTTTCTTCTCCTGATACAAGCTGAGATTCGCTGTGATCTCATCTTCGACATCCGATTTCAGAATAGCAGTGAGATCTATCTCTTCACCTCTGTACACAATTTCCGGCGCTTTTATATCTTCAACCGATATGTCGGGAATCGGGATAGTGTCCCCGATGCCGATTGCGGAAATCGGAATATCGGCGCGAAGCGCTTCGTGCAATGCATCGGAACCCAGATTGGAATTACCATCGCTGACTATAAGTATCCCCCCGATATCCAGGGCGTTATCCGAGTTCCGAAGCGCCTTGATTGCGTTCCCCAATGCAGTTAAATTGCTATCCGGCGAGATTTCCGCTATTTCCTGATGGCTGAGAATGGAATCGGAGAATGAGTAAATCAGTAATTCCTTATTGAGATTCGGTAAAACCTTTGATTCGAGAGTGTTTTTAACCTCTGATAATCTCGATTGAGCCTCTTCTTCCTCGAATTCCATGCTTCCCGACCGGTCAATCAGGATTGCAAGTTTCTCCCCCGTACTTCTGGTTTCGGTCAAGATGAGGGTGGGAAAGCAAAGGAATAATATTATCAGGATTATCGCAAGCGATCTGAAAGCAAAGAGAAAAAACTTCATCCCCAACGAAAGTTGCGGGATAGTCCTGCGGTAGTAAAGTGCACTGACCGCAATCAGCAAAAAAGCCAATGCAAAAAGATAAGGATATGAACTGTTTCCGAATTGTATATACCAGTTATCCATAGGTCAGATTATAGTTGTGTGTACAAAAAGAGTTCCCCGATAAAACATAACCGAAGGATATCCTTCGGCTGCAAAAACTGGTGGTTTTTCGAAATCAACGATATATGTAAATCATTTTTCACGTGTGACCGTGAAATCCGTCAAACTTATCAGCGCGTCCTTAAAGATAGAAGCTTCGATTCCCTCCAGGGCATCCAGCGCTCTGTTCCTGAAAGTCTCGGCGCGTTTTCGGGAATATTCGATTCCTCCGGTTTCATTGACGAATAAGAGAATCCTGTCAAACTGCTCCTCTCGGAATCCGTTGTTTAAAATCTCCTTTATCTCCTTACCGACAGACGTGGAGCAATTATTAAGCGAATATAGCAACGGAAGGGTAAACCATCCTTCTTTCAAGTCATTGCCGGTTCCTTTACCCAGCTTTTCCTCTTCACCGATATAATCCAGGAGATCATCAGTTATCTGAAAGGCAATGCCCAGGTTTTCGCCATATTCATACAATGACTTAAGATTTTCTCCGTTTGTACCGGCGACAATCCCGCCGCATTGCCCGGCACAGGAGAAAAGCGATGCGGTTTTGTCAGAAATAATCGCCATGTATTCCTGCTCGGTCAGAGAAGTATTGTTAAGCTCTTGAACCTGAGCCAGTTCCCCGATGCTGACCCGTTCGGTGGCAGTTGAGACCGCTTCCAGCAAACCTTGCTGCTTGGTGTTTACCAGTATTTTCAATGCTTTTGCGAAAAAATAGTCTCCCATTAAAACCGCTACCAGGTTGCTCCATTGGTAATTAACAGTCTCTATTCCCCGCCTGAAATTCGATTGGTCTATAACGTCGTCGTGCATCAAGGTAGCAGTGTGGATTAACTCCAGAGCTATTGCCGGTTCCACCATATTCTTGTCATTGCTTCCCAATGCGGATGCCGAAAGAAAAAGCGTAATCGGCCTGATCATTTTACCGGTCGAAGAGAATATATGCTGAGTTACAGCGGAAATCAGGTGAGTTTCCTCAGCTAAATATTCCCCCATTTTTTGCCGGTAGTAATCCAGGTAATCGGCAACGGGAGCTGAAATATTTTCAATAGGGGACATGACCATTAATCTCAATTACTCTCTAAACTTTCGAGTATACGTAGATGCTGAGTGATTGTCAACCCAAATTTATAGTTTTTAAAGTGGTTATAGCTTTGTCGAATGGACATTGATATTTCCGAATTTTACCCGATATAAAGAGTAAATAAGGAGGTTAAATGCTGATATCTGAATTACTGGTAAATTCCGCATATAGATTCCCGTTTAAAGATGTGATTATAACGGAACAGGAAAGGATCAACTATTTCGATCTTCTAAACCTTTCCAAAAATTTCGCATCAGCCGCTAAGAAAGCGGGAATGAATCCGGGCGATAGAATAGTTCTCTATATCGATAATTCAATCGGATATGTTGTCTCATATTTCGGATGTTTGTTAGCCGGTGGGGTCGTGGTTGGACAATCCACCGCAAATAAAGAACGTCATCTCAAAAATATTGTAAATCATTGTGAGGCGACCGGGATTGTAACCTCCGGAAGACATATACAAACGGTTTTGAAGATTGCCGGGGAATGCCCCTCGCTAAAATTTGCTTTCTACGATGACAAACTACCAAATTCGTTATCGGCTAAGAACATACAGCTAAAGGAGATGCTGGATATATATTCAGAGCAGGCAACCGATTCAGCCCGAACGATGAGAGAAGAAGCGGAGTTGGCGCAGATTATATATACCTCCGGTACAACCGGAAATCCCAAGGGAGTGATGCTCTCTCATAAAAATCTCCATGCTAATACTCAATCGATAATCCAATATCTCGGTTTGAGTTTCGATGACCGAGTCATGGCGGTCTTACCGTTTTATTACTCATACGGAAACAGCTTACTGCTTACTCATGTTGCCTGCGGAGGAAGTATCGTTATAGATAATCGGTTCGCATATCCGCAGAAAGTTCTGCAAAGGATGGTTGAAGAGAATGTAACCGGTTTCGCCGGCGTGCCTTCGACTTTCGCGGTTTTAGCGCATAAAGCGGGTCTTAAGAATTTTACCTTATCAAACTTAAGATATATTACGCAGGCGGGCGGTCCCATGTCACCGGCGTTAGCCAATGAACTCCGAGGCGCGTTGCCGGATATCGAGATTTATATCATGTACGGGCAAACCGAAGCATCGGCGCGGCTGTCATACCTTGAACCTGAAATGCTTACCAAAAAATCCGGCTCAATCGGTAAAGCGATTCCGGGTGTAACATTGCGCGTAAAGAACGAGATGGGATTGGAAGTAGCGCCGGGAGAAACCGGGGAGATCGTCGCCAGCGGAGATAACATAATGATGGGGTACTGGAAAAACGAGGAAGACACCCGCAAGGTCTTAAAGCCGGATGGTTTGCATACCGGTGATCTGGCAACAGTAGACGAAGACGGTTACCTGTACATTGTATCCCGAAAATCCGATATGATAAAATCGGGTGCGCATCGCATCAGCCCCAAGGAGATCGAGGAGCTGATAATGGAAGACGAGAGGGTGCATGAGGTAGCGGTGATAGGCGAACCGGATGAGATACTGGGAGAAGCGATAGTTGCTGTGATAGCGCCGCGTCCGGGAGCGGTAATCAGTGAAACGGAAATCCTAAAACATTGTAATAAGCACTTACCGCATTACAAAATACCAAGGAGGGTGGAGTTCAAGGAATCCTTGTCCAAAACCGCATCGGGCAAGGTGAAGAAACATGAGTTAAAGAGCGAACTCACAAAGGCGTAGATCGCAACTTCTATGGTTTCGACGATATTACTCATAAGGAGCGATAATGGAATTCAACAGAGAAATACTAAATCTTGATTGCGAGAGGGAAACCGATCGCATTGTCAATTTTCTTCAGGAACATGTGTTGACTAATTTCAGGCGAACCGGGGCTGTAGTCGGAATATCCGGCGGAATCGATTCCAGCGTGGTAGC
Source organism: Candidatus Zixiibacteriota bacterium (assembly GCA_014730175.1). GTDB lineage: Bacteria > Zixibacteria > MSB-5A5 > UM-FILTER-46-8 > UM-FILTER-46-8 > WJIR01. The sequence continues at coordinate 1,061 of WJIR01000145.1, read as the reverse complement.
TGCCTTGTGCGCTCGCGCTTTCGGACCGGAGAAAGTGATCGGCATCGCTATGCCTGAAAAAGAGTCATCCTCGGTGTCCTCCCCGCTGGCGGAGAATCTGGCTAACACATTCGGCATAACCTACCTTGTCGAGGATATCACCCCCATTCTGGAAGGCGCGCAGGTTTATAAGAAGCGTGATGATGCTATTAAGCAATTGATTCCGGAATATGGAGAGGGATGGAAGTGCAAAATCGTTCTGCCGCAGAATCTTCTGGAAACCGGAGGACTTAATTTCTTTTCAGTGGCGGTGGAATCTCCCGATGGCGAGGTTATCACGAAACGACTACCGCCCAAAAACTACCTGCAAATAGTAGCGGCATCCAACTACAAGCAGCGCACGCGGATGATGACGCTATATTACTATGCTGAGAAACACAACTACTGCGTTATCGGAACCGGCAACAAAAACGAACATGAGCAGGGATTTTTCGTCAAGTATGGCGACGGCGGCGCAGATATAAAGCCGATCGCTCATCTTTATAAAACGCAAGTCTTTCAGCTCGGTAAATATCTCGGCGTCCCCGAGGATATCATAAAACGCACCCCCACCACCGATACCTATTCGGCTGAGGTCACCCAGAAGGAATTCTTCTTCCGATTGGATTTCGAAACCATGGATTTGATATGGTATGCAATGGAGAATCGGATTCCGACAGAAAAGGTCGCATCGGCGTTGAACCTGACTGCGGAGCAGGTGGAAAGGGCTCAGAAGGATATCCATCAAAAGTACAAAAGCACCGAGTATCTGAGAGCATTGCCGGTGGAGGCGTAGGCAAATAGAATCCATGTCGGTGGCAAGCTACCGACCTATCCGCAACGGTAGCGCAGACTATCTTGTCTGCGGTTATGGACTGTCCTATCCTGTATTATTCATAAATTTAGTCACCGGTAGCGGAAGCCTCGCGCTTCCGGCATTTCTTTGGAATATTCAATTACAGTCTGTAAATATTCTAATTCACTTGAGCTACCAAAGGACAAGACTTCGGCTACGAATTAGTGTTTTTTATGAATTATCCGGG
>WJIR01000144.1 GCA_014730175.1 Candidatus Zixiibacteriota bacterium | reverse complement strand
ACCCCTTCTCCTCCCGATGTGATCGGGAAATGGGAGAAGGGGAACTTTCGAATGGTCATTGGTGCAGATAATCGAAATATTACGATCTATCAACCCTTATTTCCCTCTCCCTGACGAGGGAGAGGGTGTCCCGCGAAGCGCGGGACGGGTGAGGGAGCTTTCCGTATTTCCCACTCCCATTCAACGGTAGAGGGGTGGATTCGCCCCGCGAAACGCGGGGCGAAGACGGGTGAGGGAGACTACTTCAACAACGTCATCCGCTTAGTGAACACTTCTCCTCCAACCTCCAGTTTATAGAAATATACTCCGCTGGAATACCCCGATGCATCCCAGATTACGGTGTGCTGACCGGCTTCCTGGAAGCCATCCGTTAAAGTGGCAACTTTCTGGCCCATCAGGTTACACACTTCCAGATTAACATTACCGGCTTCAGGTAACTGATATTTGATTGTGGTAGAAGCGTTGAAGGGATTCGGATGGTTGCTGCTCATGCCGTACTCGGAGGGCATAATCGAACCACCGAAGAACTCGCTCACGACCGACCATTCGACAGCTCCACTATCGACTCTACTGCCGGTGACAGTAAATTCAAACCAAACCGAATCGCACCCGTCCGGCTTTTCACCGGCATAAGCCATGTAGATGTAAGTTCCTGAAGGTGCAAACCCGGGAACAAATTGCACCAGATGAGCGGAAATCTCCTGACCCGGATCGAGCGGTATGTTGCTGAAATTCCAGAGCTGGAAGAAATCACCGAGATAGATAACACCGACCCAAAGATCCGTTTCGATAAGATCGTCATTCGGATTACTTACATATCCCGTCAATCCGAAATTGCCACCGGGAGGAACGATAACAGGGTCCTCATCCGGAACCATCTCTACATCGGCGCATCGAATTTCACCCAGATCCCATACATACCAATTTCCATTATCGTGGTCGGCAGTGAAAAACCTACCGTTACAGTACGAAACAGCCCAACCCCAACTACCGTTAGTGACCGAAAAGGTTTCGACGTATGTACCATCCATTTCGAACACCAGAATGTTAGTAGTGTTGGAACCATCCGTTAAAAAGAGATGAACACCATTTGTTGCGATAGGATAAGCGTAAACGGGGGAATTAAGATTTATAGTTTCCACGGTTTCTCCCGTTTCCGCATCAATTTTCCACACAGTCCCGGAAAAATGCTCATAGAAATATCCCTCCGCATATCCGGCGCAGCTTTCATTATCATGGAAAATATCGGTCTGGGCAACAGTGGTATTACCGGTCACAGGATCAAGCTCGTAAAGGTTTCTGTCTCTCTGCTTCGCATAAAGTACACCTTCGTGAACAAACATTGAACGAGCCGGATCGAAACCGACCGTTACCGATCGTACAAAATTACCTTCGAGGTCGTAGGTTTCCAGAGAGGAGGAATAACCCTGCGAATAATAATACTCACCATCACAGGCAATGGACTGCACCTGGCTGGGATGACTGTACGCAAATTGGAAATCGAGAGTTGGTTCATATATCTGAGTGATTATAAGATTATCACTCTTGGACACAACACCTGTGTTAATGGTTGCTGGATCTTGAAGTTCCGCATGGGAAAGACCCACCAATAATAAAACAGACAAAACCGAAAATATCACACGTTTCATATCACAATCTCCTTTATAGAACAACTAATAGTTTTTATAGTACACTGATAGACAACAGAAATGCGAAAATACTACCTCCTTTCGGGCAATAGGACAGCTTGGTATCAATCCTACCTTTTCATGTATGAACGAATTCAAGCAACTAATGCGATACGTCCAAAAGTTCATCAAATCGATTTCTGAAATTATGAAGAATGTAAGAGAACATTGACATCAATGTCGGGAAAGACCATGCATAGAGCATTTTATATATTTGCAATTTATATAAAATATATCGATTGGTCAAGAAAAGTCTGTCGATTTATCATTTTAATTCACATTGACCAATGATTCCGAATAGTTCAAAACGAGATATAATAAGTTATATAGCAGGAGGTTACATTAATGATCGGTCTTCGTAGTGTCAACTGATCGGGATGATAGGGAATCCTCCCGTTCGTATATTGCGGCGCCCGGCTTAATCGGTTTTGCCTTCTCGGGATACAGGCGGCCTCGTTCCATGGTGTCAAACATTGTGAAAATTATAAGGATCGCCAGGAAACCTATAGCGGTTAGAAAAATGGTAAGATATATCTTATTGTCATAGAGCAAATGCATGAAAAAGAGCACCACCAAGGCTGCTTTTATGGATGCTACAGCCAGCGCCACCGTCACATTCCATCCACCGAGATCGACAAAGGAAATCATCACGGTAATCCCGGTCAATATGAACAATGCAAAGCCCACCCCAAGATAGATTCTCAGGGGGAGTATATGCGCGCTGTGATCTGAAGCTTTAGCTTTCATAATTAACTTGCTCTTTTACTTCAATCATCCAATCAGGTATAGTAACGGGAACAGGAAAATCCATATTAAATCAACAAGGTGCCAGTACAGACCGACCATTTCCACCGGCGTATAGTACTCTGCTGAGAATTTTTTCTTGACGGTCTTGATGAGAACCCATACGATTGCAGACATTCCCGCCAGCACATGAAGCCCATGCAGTCCGGTCATACCGAAATATATACCGAAGAAGATATGCGGGTTAGTACCCTTAATGCCGGTGTACGAGTAATACTTGCCGGGTAATTGACCCACATGAAATTTGTGGGAGTATTCAAAATACTTAATTACCAAAAATATACAAGCTAAAGCCAATGTAGCTATCAAGAATCCGATGGTTTGCTTTCTTTTATCCAATTGCATGCTACGAATGGAGAGCGCCATAGTTACCGAGCTTGCTATCAGAACGAAAGTATTGGCAGTTCCCATATAGATGTTCAATGCCTTATGAGCATTGTAGAACATATCCGGATTCCATGCTCGGTAGATAGCATAAGCCATGAACAGCCCGCCGAATAAAAGTACCTCGGTAAGAAGAAAAACCCACATACCGAATTTGGCGGATTCCCGCTGCTGTTCAACATCGCTAAAGTGGTGCGCCAAATGCGCCGGGTGTGTGTGGGATTCGCTCATCGGTTTAAAACTCTCGCTTAATAATCTGTTTGTTCAACCAGAACTTTGTCATAATCGTAGGGCCCATGAGTCATTTTCGGAGTCACCTTGAAATTGTGATGCGGTGGCGGCGAGCCGGTCGCCCATTCGAATGTCAAACCTCCCCAGGGATTGTCACTCGCTTTTCTACCCTTGAACAGGGAATGTATCAAGTAAATGGCCATAATTATAAACCCGGCTCCCAGTATCCAGGAACCTATCGTAGAAAATGCGTGCAAGGGCTGGAATTGGTCGAGGTAGTTATAGTATCTCCTCGGCATCCCCTGAGATCCGAGGATAAACTGCGAGAAAAAGGTAACATTGAATCCGACGAATACGAGAATCATTGCGATAACCGACCAGAAATGGTTGTACATCTTACCGAACATCTTGGGCCACCAATAGTGCAATCCTCCGAGGAACGCCATCACCGTTCCACCCATCATCACATAATGGAAGTGCGCAACTACAAAATATGTATCATGCAGATGTACATCGGTCGCAAGCGCTCCCAGGAATATTCCCGTTAATCCTCCGATAGTAAAAAGGAAGAGGAATGATAGAGCATATAGCATCGGCGTATCGAAATGAATCTGACCTTTGTATAATGTAGTTATCCAGTTAAAAACCTTTATGCCGGATGGGATGCCAACCAGGAAGGTTAGAAACGAGAAAATCATCGCTGCCAGTTCCGATTGACCGCTGACGAACATGTGATGCCCCCAGACCAGAAAACTGATAAACGCGATTCCCAGACTCGAGAATGCTATCGCTTTGTAACCGAAAATTTTCTTATGGGAGAATGTTGCAATCAGTTCACTGATGATACCCATCCCTGGCAGAATCATGATATAGACCGCAGGATGAGAGTAAAACCAGAAAAAGTGCTGGAAAAGCACCGGATCGCCACCCATATCGGGATTGAAAATGCCGACGCTGAATACCCTCTCGAAGATAAGCAGCAATAATGTTATTCCCAGCACCGGCGTGGCAACTACCTGAATAATAGCAGTGGCATATAATGCCCATACGAACAGAGGCAGCTTATACCAGGTCATTCCCGGTATGCGCATCTTATGAATTGTAACAATAAAATTAAGTCCGGTGAATATGGAGGAGAAACCCAGTATGAACGCCCCCAAAGTCATAGGAATAACAGAAGTTTGCGTCTCCGTGCTATATGGAGTGTAAAAAGTCCAGCCGGTATCGACCGCTCCTGTGAAAATGGAGTAAACCGCGAACATGGAACCGAAAACATAGATATAATAGCTTGCGAGATTCAGTCTGGGGAAAGCGACATCCTTCGCTCCGATTAATAGGGGCAGAAAGAAATTGCCCAATGCTGCCGGTATCGAAGGAATAATAAACAAAAATATCATCACCGCACCATGCAGTGTGAATATCTGGTTATAAGTATCGGGTCCCATCAGATCCTGCCCGGGATTCAGCAATTCCAAACGGATGAGTACAGCAAAGACTCCACCCAGGAAAAATGCTGCCGTAATCGATGCCAGGTAGAGAATCCCAATACGTTTATGATCCAGAGTGAACACCCACGACTTCCAGCCTTTGGGATCATTCAGATAGTTTTTTTCCGCTACTGCTTCACTCATAATCTCAGAAATCTACTCCAATGTTTTGATATAGGCTATCAGTGCGTCAACTTCACGCTCTTTTAGAAGCCCTTGAAAAGTGGGCATAATATTTTGATAACCGGCTACTATATTGGTTTGTGGATTTAGTATCGATTTTCGAATATAGTTTTCATCGACCATAGCCTGAGAACCATCATCAAAGGTAACTTGTTTCCCAAAAATTCCTTTAAATGTTGGTCCGTTACCGGCCGAGCCGTCGATGCTATGACATGTATTGCATGCTTTTGATATATAGAGTTTTGCACCGAAATCCGACAGCGACATCCCCTCGCCGGACATACTGCTTTCCTCCAGCCAGTTCTCAAATTCTCGTTCCGATACTACTTTTACCTTGCCGATCATCTCGGAGTGTTTAGTACCGCAATATTCGGCGCAGAAAAGATCGTATTCGCCGATTTTGGTTGCCTGGAACCATATCATAGTGTAACGATTGGGGATCACATCCTGTTTTATCCGGAATCCCGGTACGAAAAAGCTATGGATTACATCCTGTGAGGACATCAACAGCTTCACCGGTTTGTCGATAGGCACGACGAGTTCGTTTACAGTCGTCGCTCCGGCTTCCGGATACTCAAACGACCAGAACCATTTCTGCCCGGTCACTTTAATTTCCATGGCATCCTTCGGAACCACACTCATCTTGAGGTAAGCATTGAAGCCCATAAAGAAGACGATGACTACGAGAATGGTTGGTATAACCGTCCAGACGATTTCCAGTTTGGTGTTGTGGGATATATCGGGAGTTAACGCCAGTTTACCCCTTCTGCGATATCGAATGGAAAAGAATATTATCCCGAACACCACCAGGGCAAAAATGATGGTGGAAGTATATAATATGAAATTAAAAACTGTGTCTACATCACCAGCGATCGTGGAACCGCCGAATGGCATAAACAGTGATCCGGTAGTATCGTCCATTCAATTCTCTTACTTCAAATCCTAAGCCTGCTTCTTGCTTTTCAGTCTTTCTCTTGCCCATAACGATCCGAGCAGCAGCGCCAGCAAAACCGCCGTTATCCCCCCGCCTATCCTCATCAGGTTACCGGCAAATATCACGTAACTGCTGGCATTGGGATCATAGTGGTAACAATACAATATAATCCTGTCCAGTGTAGAACCGATTTTTCCCTCGGATGCTTCCAGCAATCCGAATTTCAGGTCATTCCCTTTGTACTCGATCCCATATAGATACCGCGAAATCTTCCCTTCCGGAGATAAAATGAATATAACGGCAGGATGAGCGTACTCCTCCTTATCATCGACATAGAAATATTGGAAACCGACGGCATCCGCGAGTTTCCCGATCTGCTCTTCTTCGCCGGTTAAAAACAACCAGCCGTCATCCGGTATCGGCTTGCCGAAATCCTCCACGTACCTGTAACGTTTCGCCTTAGCCAATTCGCTGGTTTCGGTGGGATCGATACTGACAGTCAGAACCCGATACTCCTCGCCCGGCGTCCAATCCAGATTACGCAAACCATTGCTCAGCCCATTCCAAACCAGGTTACATAACATAGGGCATTGATAATACCCCAAAGTTAACACAACCGGTTTATCGTCCTGGAAATAATCGCGCAGCCAAACCGTATCCCCGGCGCTGTTTACAAACTGAAGATCAAGCGGAATATGCTCTCCGAGATGTTCGATAACATCAATTTTCTTTAAATCCTCAGGTTGCTTATCCGATTGCCCGATCACGGTTGCCGGCAAAGCATACATTCCAACCAGCATAATAATCAAAATATGTACATATCCGAATTTCATAATAACAAGGAATCACCTGATCCTTCCTTTATACTATCTTTCTTCCGCATAAGCTTCTTCAGACATCAGCTTCATAGCCCTGTCAATCGGAATTCTATATCTTCCTTCTTCTTCGTCAAGCAAAGCGTAGCTGTTCAGCTCTTCGTCTTCACGCGCCCGAAGTTCCCTAAGTTCCGCTGACTCCGGTTTCAGCACCGCTTCATAGACCATTTTCTCCTGCGCGGAGATAAAATATTCATACATCAATACGATAACCACCACGATAACAATAACACTCGCAACCGCATAACCGATAATATTACGCAAATCAACATCGGTCTTTTCATATCCGGCATCGTTTGAATGATTGGGTGATTGTATTTTATCTTCTTCACTCATGGTCGATTATGTCCTGATAACCTTTCTATGCATTGATAAACTTAACAGACTTTTCCAGATTCGGATCATTAACCGGAACAACCGGATGCCTTGATAACTGACGAATAAATATCGATAAGAATAACCCTCCGATTCCGATGAAAGCGGTTAGATCCATCCAGCTAATTTGCGCTCCATGATGATGCAAACTCGGGAATATTATCCAATATAAATCCACCCAATGCAGGGCTAACAACCACGCCGCCATGAATGTTAATGCCTTTAAATTCCGCTTTGTTCCCCTTACGATCAGAATGAAAAATGGGATTGCGAAATGCCCCAGTACAAGCAGCATCGTAACCGCTTTCCATGAACCTTCCCATCGATGCATAAACCAGATTGTCTCTTCCGGTATATTTCCATACCAGATCAGGAAGTATTGCGAAAAAGCCATATATGCCCAGAATACCATGAATGCAAAAAGGAGCTTGCCAAGATCATGGTAATGTTCATAAGTCACTTCGGCGTCAAGGATGCCGAGCCTGCGGAATAGCGCCATAAGAATTATAAGAACCGAGATAATTGCCACCAGAGCGCCGGAGAATACATACACTCCGAATATTGTTGAATACCAATGAGCGTCCAATGACATCAGCCAATCGAAAGCGGCGAACGTTACCGATACGGCGAAAAGCACCATCCCCAGGGCGCTTATCCATCTCATCTTTTTTACCTGGCGATCATCATAGCCGCTATCCTGGCGGAGCGATACATTATAAAGTCCACGAGCTAAAAGTATCCAGATCGTGAAATAGACAGCTGCTCGGATGATAAAAAACGTCGTGTTGAGATATGGCGATTTATGAGCTAAAAGTTCATCGGCAGCGACCGCTTCGCCGTGAGACCAGTGATAAAGGTTGTGAATTCCGAATATGACCGGTATGAAGAGTATCGCCATAACCGGGATGGTCATCATAATGATTTCGGTAATCCTCCGCAGCACAACACTCCATACCGCGCCGGTTAAATGGTGCATCATCGTGAAGAATAATCCGCCCAGTGAAACCGTAAGCCAGAAAACATAAGCGGTGAGATAAGAATGAAAAAATTGATCCGAGTTCACGAATAGCCCGAGCAGCGTCAGTACAAATGCAACCACTCCGGTAATCTGCAGCACTTTCCGGGTAACGCCGATATCGGATAGCTTGTATGTTTGTGTATCCAGCCGCATAATCACTTAATTTTTTCTCTCATTTCCACCGGTACGTCCTCGATAGTGGCATCCTGACTCCGCTGTAATGCGCGAACATAGTTCACTATCGCCCATCTGTCCGACACCGGTATCTGTCCTGCATAGGAGGGCATGTTACGGATACCGTTAGTTATAACATTGAAAATCTCACCATCAGGCAACTGCCGTATTCTGTCCGTGTGAAACGAAGTAGGAGGAACATATCCGCGTTTGAGCATGATCCCCTTTCCATCGCCCAATCTGCTATGACAGGGAGCGCAATAAATATTATACCTCTCTTGTCCTCGTTTTAGATTCTGCATATTGATCGGTAGTAGAGATTTATGCACCGGCATTCCATTTCTATCTGTACCTTTAAACCATGCATCACCATCGTGAAGCCTACCTCGTGCTACCGTGCCTGTTACCGGGTTACGCATAGCGGAACCATCCGCAAAGAATTCGCTTTTCTCCTGCGCTTCATACTTGGGCTGTTCATCCATATTAGGATTGAGATGGACGGGAGGATCATCAGAAGGTCTTCCCCGGAAGCATCCCGAAAATATGACAGAAACAAGTATCAAAGTAAGAATAATACTCAGGATTTTCTTTTGCTTCATTTCCCTTCGACAACCTCCAGATTATACCCACCGCTTGATTTTAATAACTCTTGAGTCTTGTCAACATCAAACTGAGGATCGTTCGAATCCACGGAAATAAAGAATCCACCTTCGGAAAACTTACCGAAGTTCTCGGAATAGAAAACCGGATGATGGAGCCTGGGTAGTTTATTAAGCGCCAGCATCCCGACCACCGAAGCTATAGCTCCGAAAAGTACTGCTAATCCAAAAGTAACCGGCACAAATGCCTGATAACTGAATAACGGCTTGCCAGCTACAACGATGGGATAATCCACAGCGCTTGTCCACCATTGTAATATCAACGCTCCGCCACCTCCGATTAGCGCCATCAAACCGACTATCCATCCCAGAGGAGAGCGCTTTAAGCCCATCGCTTCGTCCATGCCATGAATCGGGAATGGTGAATGGCAATCGAATCTCTTGTATCCGGCATCGCGAACCTTTTCAGCCGCTTTCAGCAACGCACCGGATGATTCATATTCCGCTAAAATCAATTGTGGTTTATCTCCATTCACCTTACGTAACTT
>WJIR01000143.1 GCA_014730175.1 Candidatus Zixiibacteriota bacterium | reverse complement strand
GGCTTGGAGGTGTCTATAATTTGACCCACCTTTTCAATTGGTTCAGGTATGGTGGATCAAACGATGCAAACATCGGTTGCGTTAATGAAATTCGAAGATGAAGCACGCTTAAGCGTTCTCCCTTACAGCGGCGACCCACCCTACGAACGCATTACGAAGGCGTCGGGTGGGGGCGCCCGACGCCACAACGATTACAAGACCGAAGGGCAAGCCTTCGGCTACCGTTTTTTTGGTGACAGTGGCTGTCAGCTACGGCGACCCGACGGCGCTCCGCACAATACTGTCTGAGCTGAAGCGCTAACCGGCGGAGTTAAACAGGACGTTTGATGTCAATTATGAATCCATGTCAGACGGATAAGTCCCCTGACCTACGTACCTTTGGGGGAATGTCTACCGCCCACCGACTATTTACCTAACACTTCTATCCGCCCATCGACCAGCTTTTCCACCGGTAAGGGATTACCTTTAGAAGAAATCTTTCGCAAGTATTCGGCTAAAACTTCCTGCTGGGTAGCTAAGTCGCTCATCTTATCCGATGGTTTGAGTTCAGCTAACATGAGATAACCGTCGCCGCCGCCTGCCATGTAGGAATTCACGGCAACCTTATATTCTTTCTGAGGATTAATATCAGTGTATTCGCCGCCATCGAGTATCTTTGCGCTGGTAATTCGTCGCGTTTCCTTATCATAGGCGTAACGAATTCCGGCGACATGCGGGAAACGGCCTGTACCGCTTCCGGTTCCTACTTTTGATACTCCGTTGTTAAGCGCATCCATTAGCTGCTCTCCGGTAAGCGCCACCATATCAAGCGTATTTTCGAAAGGAAGTGTTTCATAAATCTCCCGGAATTTTACATCCGGTGCGTGTATGGCTGCGCGGACACCTCCGCCGTTTATGATAGCGGCGCTGGCGCCGTATTTTTTGCCATACCAGAGGAAAGCATCGGCAATCAGGTTGCACAAAGCAACTTCCCGCTGGCGGGTAGCCGGATATTCATCAGGCAAGTCAGCAGAGATATATCCCACTATAGTCCCTGCATAGTCTTTTATCGGTTCCGACCACACTTCCAGCGAGTCCATGAACTCAGGATCCTGCGGAATCGAGGAATCCAGCTTGATCATCTCATAAACCGGAAGAGGCTCGGTTAATTTCCCCTTTTCACTGAAGTTCAAGGTCACCGCGCCGACATATTCGCCGTGATGACGCGCCTGACGATAACGCACCATCATCCCATCCATGTTGGGAAGGAATTTATCCTCGAACTGATGCGAATGTCCGTCCAGCGCCAAATCAATCCCGGACGTGTTTGAAATGATACCCGCGCATCCCCATTCGCCAATATGAGTTGCAAGAATTATGTAATCGCATTCCTCCCTTTTTAAATCCTTTACCGATTCTTTAACAGTCTTCAAATAATCTACGAACTTAATCCCTTCGGTTATGGAGATATCCTCGGTATGTACGGTAGTCAAGCCGATCACTCCGACCTTTAGATTATCATACTCGATTACGGTATGCGGTTTGACGAACTTACGAAGGTTGGGAGGAATGTTCTCAATATTCGCCGACAGGACTTCAGCTTCAGTCAACGGCAGGATGGCGGCAAGGGAATCCGGTCCGGCATCGAATTCATGGTTGCCCAAAATGAGAATATCCAGATCCATCATATTGAATGCTCTTATATCTGATCTGCCGTGGTAGATGTTATAGTACAACGATCCGGGGAACATATCACCACAGTGGATGAATAATGTGTGTTCGCCATCGCGATTTTTATAGCTGTCCACGACGGTTTTCATTCGGGCAAAACCGAATTCGCCGTTGTTATTCTCTTCGATATGGGAATGGGTGTCATTAACATGAAGAATGTTGAGCGTGATTGCGGAAGCATTTATAGAAAGGCTAAGAAGCACAAAAATAATGGCTATCGATAATAGCCTTCTGAAATTGCTCCAGTGCAATCCACTTACTCTAAATAACCTGTGAAATGCGGAATTATGCATGATTATACCTGCCTTTTTCGGAACTTTAAAATGAATTAACGAACAGCATGTTACGGTGCAATCAATATTTGATTAGAAAGAGTTTAATTCGTATTTATTATAATCTCCAATTAATGCAAATCACGAGCTTAACCATCCAATAAATGCAGCCGATAAATAGAATAGTATGGAATTTGCTCTAAAAATCCTCGTTTTCGCTTGTCTGCAGTTATTGCTCGGTTTCGGCATTGGCGCATTTCTGCATAAAATACAGCGAGATTATCCAATACACAATCCAAAAACAACCGACCGGGAAATAAATCCTGAGTTTGACCGGCAGCATGTAAGATAACCATTATAGTTTTGACCAAGACGGATATTTCGGCTATGGTCTTTTCCGTTGGAATTTGGGGTGGTTTTATTTATGTTGTAGCCTGAGTTAAATTCAACGGGAGTTTTAGTCATGAGATATTCGTTTATTACTATAGTGCTTTCTTTATTGTTAATTCTAATTTTGATTCCGGCGGAACCGGATGCAAAGGAAATTCTCTACGCCCGGTATCCGGCGCTCTCGCCCGATGGCAATACTGTCGCGTTCACATATCATGGTGATATCTGGTTGGCTCCGGCTGAAGGCGGCGAAGGTCGCCGACTTACAGTGCACAAGGCAGACGATATTCGTCCTCAATTCTCTCCGGACGGGAAATGGATACTTTTTTCCTCCGACCGCTTCAATAATTATGATCTGTTCATTATTCCGGCTGAAGGCGGACAAACTCGTCAATTGACATTTCATTCCGATTATGACGTGGGAACCGGTTGGTTTCCCGGCAGCGATAGTATTCTGTTTACTTCGAATCGCGAAAGCTGGGCGGATATTTTTAAAGTATCGATAGATGGGGGCATGCCGATCAAACTGACCGGCTACTCCTACGAGCGGGAATATAATGGCAGGATATCACCGGATAGCAAGTATCTTATTTTCAACAACGGTTCCGGGTTGAGGAAATGGTGGCGGAGAGACCTTCGAACCAAGCGGAATACCGATGTTTACATGCAGGATAGAACAAAAGAGGAATTCAGATCGGTTCGATTGACGAATTTCAAGGAGCATGATGTCTGGCCGATACTGAATCCGGTCGTTAATGAAATATATTTCGTTTCCTGCCGGGGTGATTGGGGACAGATATGGAAAGCGCCGGTCGATGGCGGGCAGGCGGTACAAATCACTGATTTCACCGATGATGGCGTGCAGTGGTTAAACTCCAATCCTCAAGGGACTATGCTTGTTTTCGAACAGGGGATGCATATATGGAAAATGGATCCCGCTGACGGCGTCCCTCAGAAAATCATTATCGATATCGACACCGATGAGAGGGAAAACCTCACGGAGGTTAAGTCTTTTAAGGGCGATATTGAATGGTTTGCATTATCTCCGGATGAAAAGAAGATTGCCGTTGTAATACACGGTGAAATATATGTTATACCGTCGGAAAAGCCGAAGGAAGGTATCAGGATTACCGAAACCTCATCCAGAGAAAGGTATCCGGTTTGGGGTAAGGATTCCAAAAATATCTATTATGCATCCGACCGAAACGGGAACTATGATATATTCTCCGCGGACGTAACTTCGGGGGAGGAAAAGCAGTTAACGGAATCCGAAGAAAACGAAACCAAACCGGTTGTGTCCCCCAACGGCGATTATTTAGCATACTATCGCGGTTTGCGGGAGATAATTCGCCGCGATTTATCCTCCGGGAAGGAAACAGTTTGGGCGACAGGAATTTTCTATGACCTGGCGGTGGAATCAACAATCGAATACGATTGGTCACCGGATTCCAAATGGTTGGTGTTCAACATGGCAGGACCTACTTATGATACTGATATCCATCTCGTTGATTTTGACGGCAAGGTAAATAATATCTCAAAATTCGCCGGATGGAACCATCGTCCCCGATTCTCTAACGATGGTAAAATCATCTATTTCTCCTCCGGTTACGGAAACGACAAACGAACCTACGAAATTGATCTCATACACAAACCGGTGGAGTTTTTCGAATCGTCTTTTGACAGTTTGTTTATAGAGAAAAAGGATGACGAAAAGGACAAAGAGGATAGTAAAGACAAGGATTCCGAAGAAGTAAAAGATATCAAAGTCGATTTGAGAAATATCGAACAAAGGCGCACCGAAGCCTATCGGTTAACCGGGTCAAGTTCATATCCGGTATTGACTCCTGATGGCGAAAAGTACGTTTTTGTAGCTTCCATTTTGGGTAAACCGGAAATATGGGCGGTTAATACTGAAGATGACCCGGATCTGACTCAGTTAACCCATACCGGCAAAGGCAAATCAAATCTTCTAATAACATCAGATTCCGAAACGGTATACTTTTTGGAAGATGGGAGGATCAAGAAATGCGGGTTAAACGATCAAAAGACCGAAACTCTCAGTTTCGAAGCTGTTCTGGAGATCGATATCCGCAAGAATAACGAGCAAAAGTACAATGAAACCTGGCAGATGCTTAAAAACTACTTTTATGATCCCAATTTCCACGGAATCGATTGGCATACCGCCCAGGAGAAGTACAAGCCTGCTCTTGACCATGTCCGGAGCGAAAGGGAATTCAGAAGCCTGATGTTTGAGATGATGGGAGAGCTTAAGGCATCACATCTTTACATCTATTCCCGGGACCCTAATCCATCGGATAATATCCTTACTGGCGAGCTGGGAATAGAACTGGATTATAGAGTACTTGAGGATGAGGGTCATTTCAGAATCAAAAAAATCATTGATGAATCTCCTGCGTACATGGAAGGTTTGAAAGAAGGACAACATATCATCAATTTGAACGGCAAAGAACTAACGCCCGATTTCAATTTCAACAAACTGCTTGCCGGGAAGAGAGACCATCGAATTAGCTTGCATGTTAGCGATAATCCCAACAGGAAGGGTAAGGAAGTGTTTCTCAAACCGATATCCGGCGGCGCTCTCTATAATCTTGCTTACGAAGATTGGGTAAGAGGGCGCAGAAAAGTCGTCGACTCCCTATCGAACGGCCGTCTGGCATATCTTCATATCCGGGGGATGTCGCATACGTATCTGAAACGATTCGAGCAAGAGTTGGTTTCAATTGCAGAGAAGAAGGAAGCTATGATTATCGATGTCCGTAATAACGGCGGCGGCAATATAGCAGTCCATCTTCTGGGCATTCTGGTTAAATCTCCCTATATACTGCGAAATTTCCGAAGTTTCCCGGTGACTTCCGAGAATAAATTACGTTCCAAATCGTATGAAAAGCCGATGATATTGCTTATTAACAATTATTCCGGCTCTAATTCCGAGATATTTACGGAAGGCTTCAGAAAGCTGAAACTGGGCAAGGTTGTCGGGGAGCCAACCGCAGGCGGTGTTATTGGGACCTCATCATACTACCTGATTGATGGTACAAGAGTGAGAAGACCATCTTGGGGAGCGTACACGACCGAAATGGAGGATACCGAGCTTTATGCTCGGGAACCGGATATATTCGTGGAAAATCTTCCGGATGATTTCATAAACGGCAGGGATCCGCAGCTTGTCCGCGCCGTACAGGAGCTTCTTAAGGAGTTAGAATAGTTGTTATATCAGCTTGACGCCGGTTAAAAGTGTGTTGTTACGCCGACAGTGTCGGAATTTACGGCTTGTAGAACCTCTTATTTACTTTTGATATAAACATACTCCGGTCTGGTTTGATATCCCGTAATAGGATAAAATGATATATCCGATTCGTATATCCCTTCATCGGAATCATAGTTATCGTGCTGGCGGGTGCCCCCGTCCGAAAGCTTACCGCTAATGTGCTGTCGGGTGCTCTCACCCGACAGCATACTATAATACTTAGTTATCATCCGGTGATCATAAGGATCGCCATGCAGAGCATCCGTTATTATCCCTCCGAATCTTTTTGCCCTGATGCTGTTTACGATACTTTCCCGGAGCAAGTCAGCCGGTTTAATCCCCTTGAACTCCAGCTCCTCATTTTTCATCACGTCCAGAACCGCCATCCGCTGAGCGAAAGTCGGCTTACCCACCATGGCGCTGTAATATCCGTGCTCCCGCACCAGTACATCGCCTTCTATGTCATCGATAATATTCAGCAACATGTATCCGGCTTGCTCATCCTCACAGGTTGGCGCTTGCTGATTGGGAAGGTAAATAAAAAGCGAAAACTGGAGCAGAATAATCAACCATAGAATACGCGCCAGATACCTCGATTTGGCATGCGCAGCCTTCAACAAGTCATGGAAACAGATCATAGCCAGCACAGAAACAACGGCAATTGATGGCATCAGGTTGTTTGCCCAGGCAACATTATGCAGCATAATTAGATACGAAGCCAATAGCATCCCGACGGCCACTATCAGGTAGAAAGGCGTATTAAGCTGGAGATCTATTTGGGAGACTCTTCTCCTCAGCACAGAATAAGCTATCAACAGAATCAGAATAGGCGATAGGTAAGGCAGGAAGTATTTCGTCCAGAAAAAGATATAATTTGAGTCCGACCGCAGATGATTCTGCGGAATCATATAAACATAGTAATAATACCATCCGTCGCTTATTTGATATAGATATAGAAATGTCCCGGAGAGTAAAACGATTATGGAGATAATATATGAAATGAAAAACCTCCGCTCATAGAAGAGGAAATATACGGCGATAGCTGCGATCAGGAAAATTGTCGATTGCTTGGTATGGAAAGCCAGGCATAGAAAAATCGATGGCATAATCGCTTTCCAGTGGTTTTTGAATATCCTCACGGTATATACCGCCGCCAGCATTAAGAACAGATGAAAGGAATCGGATTTGGCGATATCGTACCAGGTTTCACAGAGTTTGTAGGCTGCAGCAAAGAAGGCGGCGGCCAAAAATGCGGCGGTCGTATTTTTGGTTTCCCGCTTGACCATCCCGTAAATCAGGAGCATACATCCGATTGATGATATAATTGATACAAGTCGGGGAGCTAAAAATCCTTCGCCGATTAGTTTCATCACCAGCGCGGAGACATAGAAATAAAGCGGCGGATAATTGAGCGGCACGAAATCGATGGACGGAGCGACATAAAGCTGATTGCCGGCTAATATCCATCGGCAGGAATCCACGATGGCGCCTTCGATCCATTCAAGTTCGAAGGGATAATTCATCCTGATAACAGCGAGGATCAAATAAGTAACGATAAATCCTGCGCCCGCGATGATTGATGCGGACTTTAACTTATCTTCCCAGTTGTGAGCCATTTGACATTATCCTGACTCGAAAATCGTACTCATAGCACGATTATAATCCCAATCATATCAAATGACAAATGTATTGTGGTTTTATCCAGGTGATTAGCAAAGCATTAAATGGATAGAGTTTTGGTGCAGTAGAATACTTCGGTTACCTCAGAGAAAAGTGAAATTGGAAAATTCCCTTGACAAATTGGTAATAAAAATATTACGTTTAATCTAAATGAAACCGTCCAAGAGTAGGGAGTTAAATTATGGATAAGCTTTGTATTGAATATCAAAGGAAATTCCTGGATAATTTAATTTATGATCATTCAGTGTTTGCAAATATAGATCCTTGCGTCAAACTACACAGGGAAGTGAATAATCATCCTCTAAGCAGTGCTGCATCTTGTTTAAACGTCATCGGATCGCTTGCAAGCAATCCATCGCAATTGAGGGATTTTTTGAATATGTTCGGTTTGAATGTGGACGAAATATATGAATTTCCTTATGGAGCAAACGTTGGTGGTCGGACTTATAAAGATAAGGGTTATGCAATTTTTGAATGGATAGGACCTCAGGATTCTCCAATCAATGAAAAGGGTGGCGGTCGCGGCTACAATAGAACAAGTATCGACGCTTTTATAATTGCCAAAATCGACGGAAGAATCACACAGGTTTTGATAGAATGGAAATACACTGAGGGCAAATCAAGCCCTTTGGCATTGGGGAAATTCTCTGGCTATAGAGGACTTGAGCGCCTGAGAAGATATTCATCTGTGTTGCATCAATGGCGTAATACCGATTTGTTCCCTTTTAATTTTAAAGACGAGGGTGGGATTGGTTTATACGATTTCTCAGTGGATCACTTATATCAGCTACTCCGAATAACTCTTTTGGCAAAAACCACTATAGATATCAACATCGGTCACCTAAAAATAGAAGATTATCGTATTGTTCACTTATCTCATTCTTTGAATAATGAAACTAAAGCATTAAGAAAGGAACACCTGAAATTTAGTCCAGGCTTGCAGCAGTATCTCGATGAAAAATTATATGATGTGTGGAAGAATGTACTAAGTACCCGAGAGAAGAATAAATTCATTGGCGGGTATTGGGATAGTAACTTACATGAAATTAAGGATGATATGCTGAGAGATTATTTGACAAAAAGGTATTAAAGCAATCTCAAACAGCTCAATTGCGAGTTGCACCGTCCGCACGTGTTTCGGTAATCCCGTCATGTCTTGTAAGGCGCTTACTGCGCTGGATTTCCAGTCATCAGCTCCGTAACCATTTGCATTCATCGGAACTTCGTGATATATTC
>WJIR01000142.1 GCA_014730175.1 Candidatus Zixiibacteriota bacterium | reverse complement strand
CCCCTTCTCCCACTAAATGGGAGAAGGGGAACTGAGTGGATATTTTCCATTTATAAAAATCGTTTTATTCTAACCTTTTCCCCTCTCCTGTTCAACGGGAGAGGGTGGATTCGCCCAGCGTTTCGCGGGGCGAAGACGGGTGAGGGAGATTACTTCAACAACGTCATCCGCTTGGTGATCACTCTATCGCCAACGACTAACTTATAGAAATATATTCCACTGGAATAATTCGATGCATCCCAGGAAACCGAATGCTTTCCGGCGTTTCTAAAACCATCCTCCAATGTCGCTACTTTCTGCCCGGAGAGATTATAAATAGCGAGATTCACGCTACCCGCTTCCGGGAGTTGATAGGTGATGGTGGTTGTTGCGTTGAATGGATTCGGGGAGTTATCAATTGAAATTGTCGAGGGTAGCCCCGATGATACATCTTCATCCACATTAGTAAATAATTCGTCCACACTCCATTCGCTGTTGCCGTCTGCCATCGGCGCGCCTACCACCGTGAAATCAAACCACACCGAATCGCATTTCGAAGGGTAATTGCCGCCATAAGCAACGTAACGATAATCTCCGAGTGGCGCATAAAGGGGAACATTCTGGCGGAAATGACTGGTGAAGAATTCACCCGGCTCCAATGGTTCGTTGCCTTCGAACAAGCGGGTTTCGAAAAACTGGTTGTCATAATTCACACCAACCCAGACATCAAATGTGAGGGAAAACTCCGTGGGATTTATAAGGGAACCGGTATACCCAAATGATCCTCCTGGTTGAACAACAATGGGATCATCATCCGGAAACATATCCACCTCACAACAATAAGATGGCTCCTGCAATTTCATCAGCCACATATCTTGGCCATATTGGTGACCGATTGCTAAAAAATCGCCTTCCGGGGTAATCTCAACTTCGTACAGGTTACTCTCGGAATAACTACCATAAGACCTCGACCATAAGTAATCGCCTTGATTATCTACCCTAAGAATAAATACCGGATGAACATCGAGTAGGAAACCTCGTTGTCCTACCATGATGTAACCGCCATCCACGGTTTGCCGTACACTTTCAATAACGGTATACTCACCTATAGCTCCATAGCTTCCTGTCCACTCTTTGTTACCCAATGAATCGAATTTTACGTAATAAGCCTCGTAATAAAAATCTCCGTAATATGCTAATATTGACCCAGCGGCAATAAATCCTTTATCGGCTGTTTCGCGTATCGAGTTGAAAAAGTTCGCTCCGGCAGCATCATCATGTACTACCGTCCACATAGTATCTCCATTACTATTAAGTTTAAGGAGATAACCGAAATATTCACCCGATCCAAAAGAGTTGGTATAACCGGCGATGATGAATCCCCCATCGGAAGTCTGTTCGACCGAATATGCTTTATCCTCACCTTCACCACCGTAAGTCCTCGTCCAGAGACTATCGCCGTTCTCATCCGTCCGTATTAGATAAATATCAAAATACCCCAAACCAAACGACTGTGTATAGCCAACAAAAATATATCCACCATCGTTTGTACGATAACCTCCAAAAATCTTATCAAGCGAAGAACCGCCGTAACTACGAGTGCGTAATGTATCTCCCGTCTCATTGGCAATAATGATCCAACAGTCCTCGGAGTAAAATTGACCCGTATAACCCCCTATGATATAATCGCCGTTATCCTTCTGAAAAATAACTCTGGCATAATCGGTGTTTTCTGTACCAAAGTAACTATCCCATGTTTGATCACCGTCAGCATCGGTTTTTACCAGATATATGTCTGCTCCTTCAGCATCCCATGATTCCGTAAACCCAGCTAAAATATATCCGCCATCGGAAGTAAAATCCAGGGAATATCCGTATTCACGGTAATAACCTCCATAAGCCTTTGTCCATAGCGTATCCTGGGCAACTACTGTTTCCGGTACCAGGTAGCATAAGATTAATACGACTAATGAAATTTTTATATAGATTCTAAAGTAACACATTGAAAACCCCCGAGAGCTTAAGGGACCTGGATTCATTTGCTGCTATGTTAATTATAAGAAAAATTCCAGGTTTGTCAATCGCCTATTTTAAATATCTAAACTCATTAGATAAATACTGAAACCAATCGGGGGTCCTTCTGTATCGAAGAAAACTGGTAGTCAACTCAATTTAGTAATTTTCCGGCTCTGCTTTCCTTGCTCAGATTTCCAGCGCGGAACAATAACGGCTCCAATTGTATTAAATGAACAAACCATTATAATTGAAGGAAAAACTGACCTGGATTATTCATAAATTTCGTGATCGGTAGCGGAAGCCTTGCGTTTCGGGGATTTCTTTGGAAACGTCAATTCCAATCTGTAAATGCTCTACTTCTTTTGAATTCCCGAAGGAAAAGCCTTTGGCTACGGAGCAAATGACAAGCCTCCGACTAAGAATCAATAGACAAACTTTCGGCTACCTATTAAATCTTTTTATGAATTATCCGGGCTAAGGGAGCGGATTATGCCAAACAGGAAAAAACATATTATACTCGGCGCCGGCGGGGCGATCGGGAACGCTTTAACGGCTGAATTATTATCAAACGATGAAAATGTCAGATTGGTGTCCCGAACCGGACACGATATCGAGGGCGCGGAATCTTTAAGCGCAGATTTAACCGATGCGGATGCAACTAATAAGGTTATTGATGAATCATCGATTGTCTATTTGATGGTTGGTTTGCCCTATGATATCTCGGTATGGCGCGAAAAATGGCCCCCGATTATGAAGAACACGGTGGAACCCTGTAAAGCAAAAAACGCCCGGTTGCTCTTTTTCGATAATTGTTATATGTACGGAAAAGTCGACGGCAAGATGACCGAAGAAACACCGGTTAATCCAACCAGCAAAAAGGGAGAGGTTCGAGCGCAGATTGCCGATTACTTATTGACTGAAATAGATAGAGGCAGCATCAACGCCATTATCGCCCGCAGCGCGGATTTCTATGGTCCCTATGCCGATGAGACCAGCATACCGTATCTGTTCATTTTTGATAAATTCGCTAAGGGGAAAAAGCCCCAGGCGATAGCTAATGCTAAGGCGTTACATTCATACACCTACACTCTGGACTGCGCAAAAGCGCTTAACGTACTGGCTAATGATGAGTCTGCCTATGGTCAGGTATGGCATCTTCCTACCGCAAGCCCTCCTCTAACCTCCGAGGAGTTTATCAGTCTCACCGCCGAAAAACTCGGGCGGAATCCCGATTATACGGTGATGAAAAAATGGATGGTCTGGTTAGGCGGTCTGTTCGATAAACAGGCTAAGGAAGTTTATGAAATGCTTTATCAGAACGAGTATGACTATCAATTCGACTCATCCAAATTCGAGAAGCATTTCAACTTCACGCCTACTCCCTATGATAAAGGAATTGAGGATACTATTCAGTTCTACCGGGCGGAAACTCACTGATCCGGGTTCCGTGCCGCAGGGGATCTTCAATGTTTATGTTTGAGTTCACCCTCTTCTAAATATCCGTATTTCACAAGAAGATGCAAACTGTTGTCGATCCAGTTGATTATAGAATCAACCTCTTCTTCCGAGGGTTCGGCGTCCCAATGTAATAGTTCGTATTGCCACAAAGGCATCTCATCTTCCTGAAGGACTTCCTTGATAACTACGAGGTCCTTCCCTGGCTTGCGATCGCTTTTAAATGGGAATCCTCCTCCTATTAACAATTCCCCTCGACCCTCTTCTATGTCCCCATCAATTATCTGCTTGGCTATCGGCAGCTTGTGATACCAGGGATACTCGGTGTTGTAGGTATGACAATCATAACAACCCCGCTCGAAAATCGGCTTTAGTTCCTGATATCCCGAATCGATTCGGGAATACAGCTCGCTTCGGGACAATTGCTCAACACTATCCGATGGTTCCGTCCTTTCGACTTCATCACCATGACCTGCATCCCCATTACCAATACCTATCACGGAAACTGTGAGGATAAGTATGATACAGATTGGAATGATTTGGTTAATGCTGGTTTTGAATTCCATAAAACTCCTTCGCGTATGATTTATATCAACCAACCGTATCTTACTGTGCTAACCGCAATTACGCAATAGGATTAAAAAGATAGCAGTGTTTTATACTTGATGATTTATGTAAAGATATATAAGGTAATAACTTAGAATAAACTTGACCTGAGAGGGGATTTTAAGTAATTATAAAATCAAACTTAGTTAAGATACGGGAGGAACAATGAGAATTATAACTAATATGGTTAAGCAGAGTGGGATGGCAGTTTGGGTAGTAGTCGTATCCGCCCTCGCATTGATGATGTTTATGTCGTATTCGTTCGCCGGATTCCCTCATCCATCTGGTGATGCTGCATTGGGAACCAGGAAATACGACGACTATGGAACAGCCAAATTCTGCGGCTCATCATGCCATACCGATTTTTATCGGCAATGGCAGCAAGCGATGATGTCACAGGCATATACTCATCACTGGGATGAAATCGAGTATTTCAAACTCGCTGTCCCTCATGCGGAGAAAGATACGATGGTTGCCGGAGTCAAAGCCGGGTGCAACGGTTGCCACGCTCCGCTATCATTTCTCGCAGGCGATGTACCTCCTCCTCGACCGGAAGAAGGTTCCCGCGCCAATGAATCGGTATCCTGCGATTTATGCCATACGGTTGTCGGTTTCGAGGGCGATACTCCATTTAACTATAACTGGGTTACCGAACCGGGTGATGTCAAATACGGACCTCGTTCAACCGGCGAGTCGCCGGAACATAAAATTGCCAAGTCAGACTTTCTCAACAAAACCGAATTCTGCGGTACCTGTCATAATGAAAAGAGCCCTTACGATATTTGGGTCAAGTCCACTCAACTTGAATGGAATGAGGGGCCTTATTCGGAAGAAGATGTCCGCTGCCAGGATTGCCACATGACCACAGCCAGGATGCGCACAGCATCGATGGGCAATGTTTACGATGATGCCTGGCTTCATCTCTTCCATGGCGCGCATGATCCCAATAAACTAAAAGGAGTTGTAGAACTGCGGCTTTATTCGGATATCGAAGATGTCGTCCCCGGCGAGCCGGTAGAGTTCACACTAGTCTTGTTTAATCAGAAAACCGGGCATAAATTCCCTACCGGATCGGTGGAGGACAGAATCGTCTGGGTTCACGTTGAAGCTAAAGATAAAAACGGCAAAGCATATCATATACCGGTGGATAAGAAAGGTTTCGAGGGCGAGGAATACACGATTGGCAGCGACGTTCTCGCTTATCAGGATATGGGCATAGCGCTGGATATTCCCGATTTTAAAGGGGTTCAACGCGATGGGATTCCGATAGGTGATAGAATTTATCGCATGCCGTATTTCGACCCTCAGGGAAGGATGACTATCCAGCAATGGAACACCGCATCGCTGGGAGTCGATTACAGAATCGGTCCCAGGGAAACCATGCTGGAGACATATACCTTCACCGTGCCGTTTGAAGTTCCTCCCGGTGAATTGATCGTTACCGCCACCATGAATTACCAGAAGTTGGTCAAGCCTGTCGCTGATTTTCTGGAAGTTCCCGCCGAGGAGGCTGAAATTGTGGTGGTTAATACCAAAGCAGATACCGTAAACGTTTTACCATAAGGAGACTCCGATGAGCAAAAGGATAACAGCATTCGCATTATTCGCATTTATGTTTTTTGCCGTATTCTATTACTACTTTGTGCAAATAAATGAGCCCGAAGCAGTTCCCGCATTTGCGCGTAAATACCGAATGTCATGCAAGACATGCCATTCGCCCTTCCCTAAGCTTAAGGATTATGGCGATGATTTTGCAGGCAACGGCTTCGTACTCACCGATGAAGAAGCTCCACGATATTTCATGGATACCGGCGACGAAGAGCTTGACCTGATCCGCGATGTTCCTCTAGCATTCAGATTGGAAGGCTACGCAAAATACCAGAGTATTACGGAAAAGGAAGTTGATCTCTCGACCCCCTATAACCTGAAATTAATATCGGGCGGGGCTTTGACTGATAATGTAGCGTATTATTTTTATTTTTACTTGAGCGAACATGGCGAAGTGGCAGGTATTGAAGATGCTTATTTCATGTTCAACAATCTCTTTTCAAGCGAGCTTGATCTCTATTTCGGGCAGTTCCAGGTCTCCGATCCCCTGTTCAAGCGCGAACTCCGTCTGACCTATGATGATTACCTGATTTACAAATACGCCGTGGGAGAATCCGATATCAGTCTCGCTTATGATAAAGGAATAATGCTTACTTACGGATTCGAAACCGGTACGGACGTAATTGTTGAACTGATCAACGGTAACGGGCTGGTGGAAGCCGACGGTTTCGGTACTTTCGATAAAGATAAGTATAAATGCTTCGCGGGAAGATTATCGCAGGATATAGGCGAGTACCTTCGCGTGGGCGGTTTCGGATATTATGGTAAGGAAGGACCATCTGTTGACACACTCGCCGGAGTCAATGAAGTCTCAATATTCGGTCCCGACGCTACAATTGCCTACGAACCTGTTGAACTGAATATCCAGTACCTGGAACGCAGGGATTCCGATCCGACTTTTCAGGATGCTGAAGGCGATGATATCGAAACCCGCGGTATCATGAGCGAACTGATATTTCTGCCGCATGGGGACGATAGCAAATGGTACGCGGTTGGCTTGTACAATTATGTGGAAACCGATCTTAACGATTACAAGTACAGCACCGGTACGATTCATCTCGGTCATGTTTATACGAGGAATATCCGTTTCTTCGTGGAATACACCTACGATCTTGAATACGAAGAACATCAGGCAGTAACCGGATTCGTACTCGCCATGTAAGCTCAGCTATACAGAATAGATATGCCGAAACCAATTATGGTTTCGGCATAAGGTGATTCGACTACTTTATACGGATTCATTTACCGGTCATTACGGTAGGCCTATATTCTTAATCCCCTCATCCCGCTGCAGCGAATGAGCGAATGCTCTAATCTCAGCCCCTTTGGAGTCGTTTATCAGATACCTTGGAGCAACCGGAAGATCGCAGATGATCTGATCGAAATATAGCCCCATCGATTCCAGTTTTCTCAAAATCCCAAAAACCTTGCTGTATGGCCGCGAGGTGGTCAAAATGATGTAATAGTCTTTTGCCCGCAATTCACCCAGTTTCTCCACTGTACCCTCCAGCAGTTCGATCTCCTCGCCGGTCGCCGAAGGTGTCGGCACATGTTTAATCAGGGTGCCGTCAAGATCGCAGAATATTACTCCCTTTTTATGAGCTTCGCGCTTTCTCTCAGATATCGGCACGGGAATATTCGTTACGGGATCGATCTCCGGATACATTCCGAGGTTTCCGTATGAATCACAGCATACGGTTTTGCTGGCGAATTGCTCCAACACCAGGTTGATGAAGAAATTCTCACTGTATGTTGTTATTAGAAATCTCGCGGCGATATCAGCCACGCTTCGCCGGTCAGCATCCTTCTTCATAATCCTTTCCAGGCAGACGGCGTTGGGAGTGTTCAGCAATACAATAACATCAAGACTTTCAAGAACTTCTATCCCCCCCAATACGCTATTCTCGTAAAGAATTACTTTCCAGTTGGTCTGAGGAATGTTGACCTGGAGATCGCACTTCCCGGTTTTTCGATTATAGGCGTTGTCGATCTTAAGTTGATTCCCTGAAGCTAAAAGCTCCAGATCATTGTAGATTTCCTCGAAATTCCACCAGTTAAACTGATTAATAGCATACATATACTCGTCTATTCCTACATTCCACTTTTCCTGCAGCCATCTTTTCCTGCCCTCGGAATCAAGTATAAAACGCCAATCCCCGGAATATCCTATATTTTCGACATTTCGCTTTTTCAGTTCTTCGGAGATTTTGTCTGCGATTGTGCTTTTGCCGGCTCCGGCTCTGCCGCAGATTCCGACAACCAGGCAGTCTTTTTTACCTCTTATCTCCTCTAATTTACTCACGATATAATTAGATATTTTCATTTAGCTGTCTCCTGGTTTCCTGAAGGATATCATCCGTTCCAAATTCATAGAGCTTCGAAAGCGGAATAGCAGCAGTTTTTACTCTCTTAATATATCCCTTTATTATATCCAGCGTATAGTCAAGCTGTTCCGTATCTTTTTTGGATACATCGGCTCCGTAGGTTATCGATTTTAACAGCTTGGTGTTATGGCACACCGAAATTCCGGTGAATCCATTTTCCCTGACATTTTCCCGGTCCTTGTTTTTTACCAAATCGACAGCAAAACCCTCTTCAATTTCTGCGACTGTATCATAAGTACCCAATACCGATTGATCCTCAGTCGGTTTGCATACACCGATGCCGTCATATTCGACCGAAAACTGATCCCCCACGATATAATCGCAGAATGTAATAATTGTCGGTAATCTGGAAGATGCGTAATCGAGTGCATAAAGTAGCGAAGTCCCCGGTCCCTTCAGCTCCGAAACATCCTCGATGCTGAAAAAGAGATTCAATGAGGGATATTTACCCGAAACATAATTAATCAGCAGATCAGAACTGTAACCTGCCGCAATAATTATCCTGCCGGATATGTACTGGTATTTCTCGATGCAATAGTCGATAGCTCTCGGGCCGCCGATCTCCACCAGAGCTTTGGGGATAAAATCAGTCGCCGGTTTAAGGCGGGTTCCAAGTCCGGCAGCGAGAATGATTATATTAAACCTCTGATTTGTTGCGCTGAAAAGCGGAGACCTGACCCGCATCTGTTTCATTCGTTGTTTATGCGTGTTTTGATCCATCTCTTTTAATCCGATATAATAGTAGTATTGTCTTTATTACAGATATAACATTTTTCATTTTAAAAACTTTGGTTGCTCCACCTTCGGGACGCTCCTGATACTTTATCGGCACTTCAACATAGCTCTTGTTCTCGGCAAGAGCTCTGACGATAGTTTCCGCGTAGAATCCAAAACCGGCGCTTTCTATATCGATTGTTCTCGCCCAGGCAGTTGGATGCAGTTGTAATCCGTTATAGTATTTCAGGTTATATCCCAGAATAAGATTGAGGAGTCCGGTGTAAAAAGCTGAAATTATCTGCCGGTGCTTCTCCCGGACACCTTGATCTTCCCAATAGCCGCATACAAAATCAGCTTCTCCGGCATGGGAAAAGAAGTTGATCAGTGTATCCGGAGGACAGGGATCGTCGCCGGAAACCAAAGTGCAATATTCCATTTGCGCGTGCTTGAGTGCGGTTTTAAAGCAGTTCCCGATATTGCGAGGCGTGGAGTGTGAATACAGTTTTATCTTATCATTCTTTTTGATATTTTCCTCAACTATCTCCGGAGTCCTGTCGGTGCTGCCATCGTTTATTACAATGACTTCGTAATCGTCAAAACATTTCTCCGCAGCGGTGACAACTGCATCCAATGATCCCTGAATGTTGTCTTCTTCGTTCAACGCCGGTATGAACACGCTGATTGTCTTCTGTTCCTGATTTCGATCCGTCATATTATCTCTATCTAAATATTGTCCATCATTTCCAAGTCAGCCGATATTTAGCTCCTCTGTTTTCGTCTGTATTATAATCTAATTCGATAAAAAAACCAAGCCATGAACATTATTTTTAGGTTATTTAGTCATTAGTTGAAATTCGGGAAAGGCGCTTTCTGAATTTCAGGAAAGTATCGATCAGAATTATTGTAGCGAAAAGTATCAGAAGATCCATTGGCCATCTGTAACGCGCGTAACCGGTCGATGCGATTGTTGATAACACGGCGGTATAGAAAAGGGATACCGAAATCAACAGAATCCCGAATAAACGCAACGAGAAAATCGATTTATCCCCCTCTACAAGTTTTCCATAAAGCTGCTGCGAAAGCGCAGCTATTCCCTCTATAGCGATTAGAATAAGAAAGAATAGCGTAATCATCAGAAAATGCACCATGGTGTATAACAGCAAAAACCATTTAGGATAGCTGCCCGCCTCCGATCCCGCGGCCATCGGAAGCCAGAATCTACCCATAGCCAGAGCTATCTCCTCCAGAAAAACCATCGGATTGGACTTTATCAACTTGAGATT
Organism: Candidatus Zixiibacteriota bacterium; assembly: GCA_014730175.1. Taxonomy (GTDB): domain Bacteria; phylum Zixibacteria; class MSB-5A5; order UM-FILTER-46-8; family UM-FILTER-46-8; genus WJIR01. Next base: position 1,580 of record WJIR01000142.1, on the reverse strand, counting down.
CATATCCATCATTATATCCGAAATTTCAGCTTTGCTCAAACCGGTTGCTTCCTGGATTTCTGACAACGCCGCCCATTCGTAATCATATACGCTATGATAGTATTCCGGGTCGATGAATGCTAAGCTATCCCTGTGACTAATCAAGATATCTCTAATCTCAGCATATTCATCCGGGGCATCCTCCAAAACCGCAACCGTTTTTGAGCCCAAAAAGTAACCCACGCTTAAAGAGGTTAATCTGCCGTACCCGAAAGCTGCTTGATTGTATAGCATTACGCCGCCTATTATAAAGAGTCCGGTAAGTAAGATTGCGGCACAGCTTATTAAACTGCGTTTCTTATCAGCAATAAGCGAAGGTGAAATTCTCGGAAGCATCAGCATCATTACCGCAATTGCCGCCGGTAAAAGCTGATAAGTCGGGCGGGTGATACCGCAGTATGCCCAGGAAAAAGCCGATAAAATCAGCCATAACCATCCTCCTTTCCAATGCCACATAACCAGGCCCACAACACCGAAAATTAACAAGACCTGAGTAGGATTCTCGGTTAAAGCTAAGCCTGCCGCGCCCGCGGCAGGAGGCAGTATCGAAAAAATAAAGAAGACAATTATCCATCCGGTTGGAACGGCGAATTTGTATAGCAGTATGATTAAAAGAAATACGGAGACAAAATGCAGGAGCAATTGAATCAGGAAAAGCAGGTCGGTCGGCTGTTGAGAAGAACCGGTTAATAGAAGCAAAACCGGATAGCCGATTGTTCGTTCATAAAATTTATCCAGTTTAAAGTCAGTCAAATCCCGAGCGATTTCCATGTAGACAAACGAATCTTTACCTACAATCGGAGCATCCTGCCAGATTATGAAGTAAAAGGCGGTAACACATATCATGCAGATGATATATATTATTGCATGTTTGAGCGGGATGGTTGGCTCTTGGTTAATATCTGAATTGTTATTCCTGATGTTCAATAAAAAAACTTGTTAATGCCGTTTATTGGTTAAAGCCCATTAAATCTGTGAATTTCAGCGCCAAAATGCTATAAAACGAATCCCTGCGTAATTCATTGCGCCTCGAACCGATCTAAAACCGTTTCGAATAAATATTACTTACAAGCCTAATTCGGGAAATAGATTAGCAGGTACAACGTCAATTTAGCGTTTCCGTATGTAAAATTCCGGCGTAATAATTGTCAAGGGAAAAATAGGATTTAGCGAAATGAGTAGACTGTATAGCGAAAACTCACAATTGAGTAACATAAGGTTAAAGAGGAAATTAGTTTCAAGGCAAAATTAGGTTTAGAATCTTGACATGGTTTTAAGACCTGATTATGTTGAGGGTAAAATGTCGGAACTAAAATGGTTCTGGTTTCTTCTGATGCGGATCTTAACGATTTCGAAACGGAGTAGTATTGAAGATATCATTTATAAGAATAATAAAACTGGTGTTGGACAACCTCAGAGCCGCAATCCTGCCCGGTTTGCTGGGCGGGGCTTTCGTGGCGATAATGGAATCATTGATTGTTTCATTGATATCGGGGGTGATCTGGACATCGTACGGTCTGTATTACTATCCCCTGTTAGGT
>WJIR01000141.1 GCA_014730175.1 Candidatus Zixiibacteriota bacterium | reverse complement strand
TATCGGAAGCGCAAGGTTTATGCGCCTTTGGCGTGCTTCCGCTACCGGTGACTAAGTTTATGAATAAAACAGGCTAAAAATTACTTTCCCGAGGAGAATTATGAGCCACAGATTTTTGTTCTTATCCGTAGTTTTGAGTCTATTCCTTTCTATTACTGCCATTGCCGGTTGGGAGACCGTAGGCGGAAATTCCATGAGGAACGGACAGTCCGATATTGTTGGTCCCGATTCGGACCAATTGCTATGGGAGGGCTCGGAGTATGCTTTGTTTGCCGGGCAGATTTATATAGACGGGGATAAACTGGTCACGATGAGATTCCAGTCTATCGACTATACACCGATCGTTTGCCATAATCTTTACTCGGGAGAAATTCTGTGGGAAGTAGATTTTCCTGGTGAGAACAGCCGCTCGGTTCCGCGAGGATTTCGCGATGGCAAAGTTTATGCCGTTAATTTTCAGGAGAGTCAACATGATACGCTATATGCTCTTGACGCCGAAGATGGCTCAATTATGTGGACCTGTGAAAAAACAGTTCCTTTGGGAATAATCTGGGCGGTGGTTTTTGCTCCAAATGGTGATTTAATTATACCCGGTTCCGGCTCAACCATCGTCAGAATAGATCACAACACAGGACAGATCGTATGGGAAACGCCCAGGGAGTTACCGAATACCGGCGCCGAAGGTCTTTGCGTTTACGAAAACAGTATCTATGGTTGGCAGGGTTATATTAATACCCCCAAGACTTTAACGGCATGGGATTTGGAGACCGGCGACGAAAAATATTCCTCCGAAAGTTTACCGGGCGATGGCGATCAGGAAACCACTCCCTCCATCTCTCACGATGGAACTATTTTCGCACTGAGAGACGGGGGAAATCTACATGCATTAACCGATACCGGATCCGGTTTCACCGAATTATGGGATATCTCAATAGGGCCTACCTCTACCTGGATTCAGTTCGGTGTGGCGCATGATGGTATGCTATTGACTCCCGATGGTAATTCACTGGTCAGTATTGATCCGACGAACGGAAACATAGTTTATAGATCGCCTGATTTGGTTAGCAGTTCCACCTTAACCCCACGCATAACAATTGGTGGTGATGGAACTATATACCTGATTAACGGCGCTGCGTCTGAGGGAGCTTTTTATGCACTTACTCCCGACCTGCAAATCTCCTGGTCGCTGAGCCTTCCTTACAATTACTACAGTGGACCGGCGTTGGGAAGCGGTGGGATTCTGGCAATATCCGGAAATGGTACCACTCTTAAGGTTTTTCAAACTGAGGACGTAATATGTGCGGATATCGATATGATCCCGGATGACTATCCAATCAATGTGCCTCCCGGAGGTTCATTCGGCTTGACAGGTTATCTCACCAATCCGCATGATGGGATTTTAATCACCGATGTCTGGGTTGGCGTGGCTTATCTCGGTGATTTCTTCCAGCTTCGTCGCTTCCCCGATATCCCAATTAATCCCGGCCAGACATTGAGCGCGCATCTTAATCAGACCGTCCCGAATTACGCTCCGCAGGGAACCTATCAATATGTTGCCTATACCGGTGATTATCAGGAAGACTTCGCCTGTGATTCTGCAATGTTTGACTTTACCGTATCCGGCGATGCTTCATCCTCAGGACATGGCGAATGGTTACTGAAAGGAGAGTGGTCTTTTGGAGAATATAGCGAAAATAACTCCGATAATGTCATGAATTACCCCAATCCTTTTAATGCTATAACCACAATCGAATTTATGATGGATAATCCGACTACGGCTGTGGTGGAGATATACAATATAAAAGGGCAAAAAATCGCCACTCCGATCAACAGGAGCTTGAGCGCCGGCGCTCATCAAGTGTCCTGGGACGCATCGGCTTATTCATCGGGTGTTTACTTTTATAAAGTTAAAACAGACGGAGAGGTTTACACAGGTCGGATGACCATTTTGAAATAAACTGAAACCAAATTCATAAATAGTAAGGAGAGAGTTTATATGAAAAATCTGGGTTACATGGAAGGAACTGATTCGGTGGTATTAACAACCGCCCTGACGGAAGGTTTCGAAACTTATCCGCTCTCAAATGGATGGGATAATCATGGAAAGAACCTTTCGCACATTACCACGGGGGATAACCTCGCAGCGGTGATTGGATATCTTCATAAATTCACCGTGTTGTTCACACATCAGACGCTGGAAGGCTTGTTGTCTCCATTGAAGGCGTGCGGAGTTCCTCTTTTGATTATCGTTCCCAAAAGCCAACATGAAAAGGCAAAATCGATTTTCAATGTCGAAAATCTGAATTATAAGTTTGTAGATCCTGAGGATTTAATGGATGAAATACTTAAATTACCCAAAGAATAATAGCCGATTTTATTTATGATTAATCCGGCCAAAGGCGGGAATATGTATGATGATGCAGACAAGACACGCTTATCTCGTCGCCTGCGGCTACAAGCTAAACATGCCGCCCTTGCGCGTTTACATGGAGGGACTCGCTTTGTTGCGTCCTTTGGTCACGACGGAGCGTGATCCTCCCCGCGTTTACTCACCTCAGGAGGGTTAAAACGCGGGGTCTAAAAAATTCATCCAAGCTTTTCCTTTTTGTCCACGCCCTGGC
>WJIR01000009.1 GCA_014730175.1 Candidatus Zixiibacteriota bacterium | reverse complement strand
CCGCGGGGAAGGGTGGTTGAAGTATTCGGTCCCGAATCATCGGGCAAAACTACGCTGGCGCTGCACATGGTGGCCGAAGCTCAGAAAGCGGGCGGAATAGCCGCCTTTATCGATGCCGAGCATGCGCTGGATCCGGTCTATTCCAGGCAATTGGGTGTGGATATCGACAACCTGCTCATTTCCCAGCCGGATACGGGCGAGCAAGCACTGGAGATAGCGGAAACATTAGTTCGCAGCAATGCAATTGATGTTATCGTGGTCGATTCGGTGGCGGCTCTGGTGCCGAAGGCTGAAATCGAAGGAGAAATGGGCGATTCCCACATGGGATTGCAGGCGCGGCTTATGTCGCAAGCATTGCGCAAATTAACCGGCGCCGTTTCCAAATCCAAAACAAGCCTGGTGTTTATAAACCAGATCAGGATGAAAATCGGTGTAATGTTCGGAAATCCGGAGACTACTACCGGAGGTAACGCTCTTAAATTTTATTCCACGGTACGATTGGATATCCGTAAAATAGCCACGCTCAAAGATGGAGGGGAGGTAATCGGTTCCAGAACCCGAGTTCGCGTGGTAAAAAACAAGCTCGCTCCGCCGTTTAAGGAAGCGGAATTCGATATCATATACGGCACCGGGATCAACTACCTGGGTGAACTGGTTGACCTGGGAACGGATGTAGGCATACTCGAGCGCGCCGGAACCTGGTATTCGTATGGTGAAAATAGGCTGGGGCAGGGTAGAGCCAATGCTATCAAGTACCTGGAAGAAAATCCCGAGACGATAGCGGAAATCGAAAGCGCTGTAAGAGAACGAAAGGGTCTTACGAAACCGAAGCCGAAAGAAGAAAGCCCTGCGGAGGAATAAACTCCCATGGGGCTGAAGATCACTTCGTTAGGGTATATCGGTCGATATAAAAGACAGTTATTGTTGAAGTTCTCCAACGGTGAGTCTTTGAAGCTCTCGCCTGAACTGGCGTTGGAGGTGTCGCTTTTTGAAGGGCGGGAACTTACAGCTCAGGAATTCACAGAGCTTCTGCAAAAGCAGCAACGAGCTGAAGCATATAATAGTGCACTCAGGATTTTATCCCGGCGTTCTCATTCCAGGGGCGAGCTTGGGGACAAGCTAAAAATCCGGGAATTTCCATCGAAGATTATTGAGGAGACAATTCAGCGCTTGAGCGCCGAGGATTATCTGGATGATGAGCAGTTCGCGGTCGATTATGTTAAATCCAGAGTCGTGAATAAACCTCGGGGAAGAATGCTTATCAAAAAGGAGCTTTTAGGTAAAAAAGTGTCACGTGAGACTATTGAACGCATAATGAGCGAGTACTATCCTGAATCGATGGAAATGGAGCTGGCACGGGAGATTCTATCGAAAAACAGCAATCGCTTCAGCAGCATAACGGGAGCGGAATTGAAGTCGAAACTTCACAGCTTTTTAAAGAATCGGGGATTTTCCTTCGAAACGATTAATTCGCTTATCAATGAGTACATCCTCGAACGCAAATAAACAGTTAAAAAGATACCATGGCAGGAAAAACATATTTCAGTTTCTCAATCTCGGATAACATGTTCGAGGGAGATTGCGAAATAAAACGACGTGAGTTGACTCCCGACCAGGCGCGGAAACTGATTACTCCCGCTGTGGAATCGATAATTAATCCATGGCACGAATCAACCATTGAGGTTATGCGTCACAGATACGGAATAGAACTACCGGTTCCGGGATTCCCTCCGGAAGTCAGGCTGAAATCCGGCGACCGGGTGATCGTAATGGGAGTAAGGAATCTGCCTCGCCTGTTTCAACGACATCAATATACGGATGAAGAAATCGCCAATGCCGAATTTTCATTTTCACTGTATACGGTATCTTAGAAATTGCTCATTCTCGGCGCCTTATTAATATGATTTTAATGAAACAACTCAGATATGGATTAGTTAAGTTATCTGAGTCGGATTTTACTATTGAGGAATTATGGATCGTCATGTGTGTCCCTGGTGGCTCGGTTATCTGTTAGCCAGCCCTATTCGAAGATTATGGCAGAAACCGGAAGAGATATTGCGCCCCCATCTCAGAGAGGGCATGACAGCGTTAGATATCGGCAGCGGTATGGGATTTTTCACTTTCCCGATGGCTGAAATGGTGGGGCCGAAAGGCAAAGTGATAGCCATTGATTTACAATCAAAGATGATAAAATCGCTTAAAAAGCGAGCTAAACGGAAAGAACTGGATGATCGTATTGACGCTCGAACTTGCGACGAAAACTCCCTCCGTATTGACGACCTTAAAGGGCAGGTTGATTTCGCATTGGTGATGGCCGTTGTGCACGAAGTTCCCGAATCCCCTCAATTTTTCAGGCAGATCCACTCCGCACTTAAACCGGACGGACGACTTCTTTTTGCCGAACCTACCGGGCATATCGATGAATCCGAATTCACATCATCCCGTGCAACCGCGGTGGAACAGGGATTCTCAATTGTGCAGCCTTTACAGGTAAAGCGAACTCATGCCGCATTACTCCAGAAGGCATAGCTTGATTCAAAAACTGTTGCTGTTCCAATAGAAACCCGTGTACATTCAAATGCTATTTTTCCCCAAGAAAATTTAGTAGATATTCTTACCCATATAGGTTAGATTTCGCTATAATATTCGGGTATGTCTATGTTAACTGAGCAGAAACTGGAAGAATTACGAAAAAAACTGGAGCGGGGTATCGGCACGAAGATAAAGGATAAGCGGATTAGGGCGATTAAAGTCAATGCAGGATATCACTGGCAGCCCCCGATGTATATAGAGGTTGGCAATTATTACCGTAATCTGGAAAAGGACTCGCCTTATGAGCAGGTTACGGCGATTTTTGAGTCAACATTATTCCTGGTATGCACCCCGGATCGAGGTATCAAAAATGATATGCCATATTTCTTCGCTCGCGAGGATGTTCGGCAGGTCATTGAATGGAAATGAATATGTTAAATAAAGCGCCGTCGGGCGCCCTCACCCGATGAGATAAAGTACTGTCGGGTGCCCTCACCCGATGAGATATAGTGCTGCCGGGTGCCCTCACCCGATGAGATATAGTGCTGCCGGGTGCCCTCACCCGACAGAATCAGGTTGTTTAATCCGGAATTAGCGGAGGTTCAAATGCAGAATTTCGCGTACAAGACGATGAGAGATAAATTCGCCCTGCACAGAAGGGAATTTCTGAAAGCCGGCGGAATTGTCAGCGCCGGTTTGGTTCTGGGGAATCCATTGG
>WJIR01000140.1 GCA_014730175.1 Candidatus Zixiibacteriota bacterium | reverse complement strand
CTTTAGTAATTGGATTATCTGCGATTCGGCTATATTCGAATTCACAGTCATTGAAGCGCTCGCGTATGGAGGCTACGCCGAATGGGTCCTCGATGGTGAATGGGGAGGTAGCGCTGAGCAGGTACCTGATGAATTCAATCTGTTTGCCAACTACCCCAATCCGTTCAATGCCAGCACCGTCATAACCTATGACCTTCCGGTGTCATGCAACGCCAGACTGGAGGTCTATAATGTGATGGGGCAGAAGGTCGCCACTTTAGTTGAGGAATTCAAATCAGCCGGTCATCATACCGTAAATTGGAACGCCTCGGATTATTCGTCCGGCGTATATTTTTATAAATTAACTGCCGATGATTATATCCAGACCAAACGGATGACTTTGCTGAAGTAACTATTAAGCTCAGTTAAAGCCAACCAATAGCGGGAGCGCCCCTCCCGCTATTCTTATGTTGATGATAGTGTTCGATACTACAAGCCTAATTCCGCGCGGAAAACGGCTATATGGGGATTGTCAGGATTGGAGCTCTCCAGCTCGTCAAGAACCTCTTTAGCTGATTCGATATCGTTTAGATCATAGCGATAGACAATTATTTTATTAATCATAGCTTGCTGAAAATCAGGATTATTAGCTAAGGCTTTATCGAAATATTCCAGAGCCTTTTTATGCTCCCCTATGTTTCTATACATTACGCCGCAATCAGTCAATACAGCGACATCATTGGGTTCGATAGCCAGCGCCCTTTCGTATTTTTCGATCGCCTTGTCAGGATCACCCAGGTCAAAATAATAATTCCCGAGCGTAGTTAAGAGATGAGCATTGTCAGGATCATCTTCGAGTTGTTCCTCCAATCGGTTGATTTCCTCCACAAACGCCTCTCTCAATTCTTCCTCGTTAACATCCGCTGATGTTTGTGGCTGTTGATTCTTATTTAACTCCAGATTGCTATAAAAAATCGCAATAAGCGCGGAAATAATTAATCCGGTGACGATACCGAGCGAAAAATCTCTTTTTTTCATATCTTCCTCTCCTGATTTTGTGCCCCAAACTACATACTAACCTGATTAAGTCAATAGGTTTTATTGATTTCAAAGGAATTTGTTAAAAATATCCTTTGAGGGCCTTCCCATCCGAACCTCATTTCCCGGAATACTCTTTATTATAAGTTCCGTCAGTTTTGTTTCCATCTTCAATGCATATTCTAACATCGGAAGACCAAAATAAAGAGCGCCGCGAATAATGTCCGCAGATGGCCTGTGGTTGGTTTTAGCCAAATCCGATATTTTTATCCGAGTCTCCCGATTAACTTTAACTTGCAGATAATGTGTTCTGCTCCTGTCAGATTTTCCTTCACTCATCCCATTCACCTCCATTCAGGTGCTTTTCGTAATGATGGATTATGGTGCGCACCGATTTTACCCCCTCGAATCCGACCGCCTCCATCTGCTTAAATACCGGCTTCCATGGGCCGATTGGGCCACAATTAAGGATAATATGATCGAAACGGCTGTTCTCACACAGGGGACAACTCTTGCGTTTGCGGATTCTCAGACCATATTTCCGAGAAACGAACCGGGCAAGAAGCGATCTCAGCTTGAGTGTGCCGCCGTTCAAGCGGGAACGTACGGAATATACTGACAATTCCAGAGTATCCGCTATCTGCCGCAATCCTTGACCCATGAAGTAGTATCTGATAATTACCTCCCTTTCGATTGATTCCAATTTTCCGAGTGCAGCTCGTACCGCCTTCTCCGGTGACCTATCTTGATTGAGCATAATGAAACCTCCGATTATTAAAGACAGACCACCCATATTATGTGAGTATTTGCTCTTCCAGTAATTAACCTGACATTGGTGCGAAAGCTGTAATCGATTGATAGACAGGGCGATTGAAAGAAATGATTTAAACTTGCACGGGATATAACCGGGCTGTTACACGATAAGTGATACCCAACGTTAACCTGTATGATTTATAAGTTTCGTCATCGGTAGCGGAAGCACCCCAGAGGCGCGTAAACCTTCGGTAATGGATTACGGGATTTTATGAATTATCCGGATTAGCTTTATACAACTATAAATGTTGATTGTATTTTCACCGATAATGCAAATATACCGATGTTTATAGGAAACAGACCTTTATGTTGACATCTTCACCTCAGAAAATAAATTCGATAGTTTCATCGATAGGCGAGCTCCCGGCATCTCCCGGAATAGTCTCGGAAGTAATGAGGTTGACGAGTAATATAAACAGCAGTGTTGAAGAGTTGGAGCGATTGATACGTAACGATCAAGTTCTAACCGCCAAGGTATTAAAATTCTCCAACTCCTCTTTTTACGGCAGATTTCGTCAGGTAACCGAATTAAAGGAAGCCATAGTTATACTTGGTTTTTACACAATCCGGAGTCTGGTTCTTGCATCCTCGGTGCGATTCCTGTACAGGGGCAAACGAGGCGGTAAAATCGAAAGCGTATTATGGAAGCATTCCCTTTCCACCGCCATGTGCTGTCGGTTGTTGGCGCAGAAATTGGGGCATCCTAAAAAAAGCGAAGCGTTTATATGCGGAATACTTCATGATATAGGTAAGTTGATTTTATTTCATAAGCTTCCAAACCAATATAAGGAAGTACTGAAGGAGGCGCTGAACAGTAAAGAGGAGATTTACTTGATAGAAAATGAGCTGCTGGGCTACAATCACGTGGATGTAGGCGCAGCCTTGTTGGACAAATGGAATTTCCCAAAGGATTTCATTGAAGCAATATCCAACCATCATTCCTGGGAAGAGAGGGAAGAGAATACCGCCGTACCGGTGAGTTGGATAATCAAGTATTCCAATCTGGCATCGACACTATTGGGATTTAATGTTCATTCAAATAAGTATATTACCGAACAGTGGCAGGAAACACTGGAGCGGATGGAGTTTACCGAAGATAAAGCTACTGAATTGAACCAGGAGCTTTACGAGATGTTTATGGAGGAACGGAAGCTTTACGAATAGCTGGAATTATTGCTTTGAAGCTGTTTTGTGCGTTTTCGCACATTTTCTTCGATATCTATTATTCGGGAATTTTCATAGTAGGGGACTGTGTCAAAGTTTTGTAATTCTTTGAGTTCATCAAGCACCGCAGTAATATTAACAACGGATTTCTGGATTACTTCGAGCGACTTGAGAGCAAGCCCCTTGCGGTCGATTAAATCCCCGCGTTGTAAGGATAATTCGAGAAGTTGCGCTCTGCCCATTATACTCGCAGTGGCGTTATTCACATAATGGGATAGCGTAGCCAGGATGATTTTTAATGAGCTAAATGCTGTTTTTCTTCTCTCGTCTTTTATAAGCTGTTTTTGCCCTATGAGTTGCTTTCTCATTAAATCGTCTAATACCCTGAAGACTTCAAATAGCTGTTCGTTAGCTGATGAAACTAATTCGAATGGCGATCCGATATCGATTTCCAGATATTGAGCCGTATTTACTACTTCATACAGTTGCAGGGCGGAGAGAGAGAGAATATCATCCTCGATCCCCAGCGCTTGAACGATTCGCGAGCTTTCTATTCGATTGTCGAACAGTTTTGCGTATGATTCTTCTAATGGGTGCGCGGAAAGTTTTTCAGCGACATACACGTAGGCATGAAGTGATGTACTCGCGATACTGTCGGTATTAACGGGTTTGTGATGGTTGGTCACCGAATGTACAATTATCTCCGGCAGATTCCATTTCTGAGCCAAAAAACCGATGACATCGGCATGGGTACAACCGAGTAATTCCGACTCATGATCCGCAAGTGTCTTACCGTCAAGTGGTTTTTCCAGTACCTTGCAGTATTCATCGGGAATTACCCTATAGAGTACAAGTATCCCTGCATCGTGTAACAGCCCCGCCACCAGCGCTTCCTCGGGTACCGGATAACCGCCCTTTTTTGCCAGCATCCTACTTAAGATGGCGACTTCGAGACTGTGTTTCCAGAACTTTTTTAACGGTATAGACTTAATGGAATCATCATTTAATAGATCGTACACGGAAACTGATAGCGCCAGAGACTGAACTGTACGGAATCCCAGAACAGATACTGCCGCATTAATGGTTCCGATTTGCCGGGTTTGTTTGTAGAGCGGTGCATTGGCAGCCTTCAATATTCTTGCGGTCAAAGCCGCATCCTGACCGATAACTGCGGCAAGATCATCGACCGAAGCTGTCTTATTATTGATTATTTGCAGCACTTTGCTCAACACCTGTGGAAGCGCGGATATTTTATCGTCTTTGGAAATTAAGCTGATTATTTCTTTTTTATCCATTAAAGTAGCTATCTCCATTGCCCTATCTATTCAAGTGATTTCGTGTTGTTAGCTGAAGACAAACTCTTATAAAAGGATTTCAAACGGTATGCCTTAAAGCATATCGAATAACAATCCATACACAGAAACTTCCCGGAATACCGGGATTTGACTATTTTAATCCCGATTATCGCACATTCAGAATGCTATTAATCATAATCGGATTAAGAAAGGAAGATTTAAGCGCCGATTTTCTCTTGCAGTCTGTTTCTTCTATGTCCAATCTCTTGAACGATTCTGGTATAACTCGGGTGAGTTTGGAGATTCGTTCGGGCATAAGACAGTGATTGCTCGGCGAGCTCCAATGCCAATTTATAATTTTTCATCCGATGTTCCGCGATTTTGGCGGCTTCGACTGCGAATACTGCCGGATCACCGCCACGGTTTAGCGCCTGAATATAGATTTTATATGCCTTATCCCATTCGGCGTTTCGTTTCAATATCGCACCTAAATGCAAACATGAATCGAAATAAGCTTCGGATTCAGATTCACAATCGGTCACAATTTGGAAATAAGACCTTGCGCTGGTATCATCTTTACGCTTCAGGTAAAGACGGCCTAACGAAAAACAACTCTCAATAGAATCCTGTCGACATATCCTGCTGCTGCAGGAATGAAAGAACAGCCCGGCGAGGGATAAGATATCGAAGCGATTGTGCGACAGCGCCAGTTTCATAACCGCCGGATTACGGCTTTGGAGAAAATCAAAATATGCCTGCGGAATCATCCCGCCCGGTATGTCATTGTTCCTATGGAAGTTCAACACTGCATTTTCCAGTGAAGTCAGGCTGCAATCCCCGTGAGTTGGTTTGTAAAGCTGTCGCGCGGGATGAAGTAGATCAAGATGAGTTAAAGAACTGGTGGTCGATTCAATTCTGTTGAGAATGGAGCGGTTCTCTATCAAAGGTATATCAAAAGCCTTTCCATTGTATGTAACAAGGTATTTGAAGTTGCGCAGCAGGGAATGAAATTCGGAAAGCATGGACGCTTCGTGATCGAAATCGGGGCAGAAAAACTGGCTAACCTCGAAACACCCGTTTCGCCAGCAACCGGCGCCGACCAAAAATGCCATCGTACCCGCTCCGCCGGATAGTCCCGTTGTCTCGGTATCAACAAAGATAAACTGCTCCGGTGATGGATTTTGCCCTGCGGATAAGTCGAAAAGGACATCGAACATTTTAAAATCCGGTTGATGGAGAATCTTTGATGAGAAGATTCCATGACTTTCCCCGTCGCCCAGATAAGACTTAACTTCAATAATACTCCCCATGTCATTGGTGATGATTCCTCCGGAAAGGGCAGAGGCGAGATTATCAACAATTAATCCGGATTCACTTGAGGGCGCCTTTTCCAAGTCGGATGTTTTATGTAGATTCTGAAGACGGGTATAGATATCCATTATTCTTTTTTTGATGCTGAAACGATAGCATCGGCGAGTAGTTGTGATACAAACGGATCGGTTTCGCGGTTTTCCATTTTAACAAGGAATTTCCGGTTTGATTTACCGCCGATTTCGCCCAGCGAGCGTGCGGCGTAGGCTCGTATAATCCCATCATTATCGGAATCAATTATTTTCTTGAGCATTTTCGATGATTTCTTATCGCTGATCTTCCCCAGACAGTCTATTGCCAGGGCAACCGAAAATATCCTGTTCTGCGGAAGGTCAGTTGAGTTAATATTTAGGTTTTCCGTTATATATCCTTTAATAGCCGGTACGGCTTTCTTTTCGTAGCCCGCCAATGAAGCGGCGGCTGTGTAGCGAACGCCATAATAATCGTCGGATAAATTTGCCATCAGTCTCTGGTAAACTGATTCAAAGGGCATCTTACCCAGAGAGACGGTAGCGGACTTACGAACGATGTAATCCTCATCCTGCGCCAATCGAAGCAAGGTTTCGGTAGCTGAGCGATGGGCTATCTCACCCAGCGCGGATGCTACTCCCGAACGGACGGTATATAGAGTGTCATCGGCGTGAGGAAGAAGGCATTCCACTGCGCTGCTGTCTTCTATTCTCCCCAGAGTCCTGCATGCCAGCCTGACCCTGTAAGGATCGTCACTGTTCAGCTGCTCGCAGACCTCGTCTGTAGCGACGCTGCCTATTTTCCCCAGTATATCCACCAGCGTATGCATCTCGCGTGCGGAACGGGTGTCCATTTTCTCCACAAGAAATTCAACCGCTTCCTCACCATATTCCACAAGAGCTTCCTTGGAGGGTTTCACCTCGTCCTGGTGGCGTATCATGCCCGAAGAAGCTCTTATCCAGAGGGAGTCGAGAGTGGAGCGGCTGACTTCGGCGGTTGAGATTTGAGTTGTGCTAATTAACAACGTTATGAGGAGTAATACCAGGCTATATAAGTTGCGTGTCGGGTTTCTATCCCGACTAATTGGGATCGGAGCCCGGCCTACTTTTAAATTAGCGGAATTCTCTCTGTGCATCGAACTCGTCAAACTGATTATTCTTCTTGATTGGGCTGATTTCACCGGAGGTGAAATCGGGGTGTGTTTTATTGATTGACCGTAACACGCCCTGTCTTTGCCTTCGGTAAAGCCGACCCTCTCGAAAGGGTAATTATGATCGTAGCCAACTGATCTTATAGAATAGTAACTACTGCCCATTATCCTCTTCCGTGCTATCGGCCGGTTGATCCCATCCGATTCCCCATTTGGAATAGATCCATATATCACTGTCTTTACCCGGACCGCCATCATAGCGGTCATCGCCGGAAGCGTCATATAATAATCCGATCGAACCGAAGCTCCGCCGAGGATTTCCGTACCCCTGCGTGTTTCTATCGGACTTAACATAATAGCGATCATCTCCCTCGTAATCGGCTATCACACCGATACCGTTAGCCGATCCTGCGCCCTGGGATAAATCATAAGAGCTGTAAACATCATTACCGGAATAGTCGATCAGCCATCCCTGGGCGTAATCATGCCCGCATCCCTGTGAGACTCCCTTGGAGAAATAAGCGTCATCGCCGCCGTCGTCGCGCAGGCACCCCACCGCCATATGGG
>WJIR01000139.1 GCA_014730175.1 Candidatus Zixiibacteriota bacterium | reverse complement strand
CTTGATGGCGTAACGGTTCAATATGATGACTGGTGGTTCAATGTCCGCCCCTCCAATACCGAACCTCTGCTCAGACTGAATGTGGAAGCTTCCTCACCGCAGCAATTGAGAGAAAAAACAGATCATATATTAGGTATTATCAGGGGATAAAGACAGCATTGTCACACAACACAAAACTGGTGATGTTCGATCTCGATGGCACCCTCGTGGATTCCTCGGAGGATGTAGTTGTTTGCTTTAACTTCGCATTGGAGGAAGAAGGATTATCCCCTGCCGATCCGATGGCGATCAAAAGTACAATAGGTTATTCATTAAAAGGCGCTTTTTCGGAGTACGGCGATCCGAACAGACTTTACGACCATTTCATTAAAAAAGCCAGAAAGACTATGGGTAACAACACTATACTCCTGCCGGGAGCATTTGAGGCTCTCAGCCAGATTCATGATATGGGATTAAAGATAGCGATCGCTACTACCAAAATCCGTCCGCATGCTCTAAGGATATTGAAGAAACTGGGTATCGATCGGTTCATAGGCGAACTTTCCTGCGCCGATGATGTTAAAGAAGTTAAGCCGGATCCAGAAGCGTTGACCAGACTGCTTGATATATACGGTGTAGATTCCAGGCAAGCAATAATGGTCGGCGATACCATCAATGATGTTATCGCTGCACGTAATGCCGGTATGAGGGTCGCAGCTTTAACCAATGGGTTCGATCCTGTCGATAAGATCAAAGGGGAAAATCCCGATTGGATATTGGATGATATCAGGAAGGTTGTCGATTTAATCAAAGATGAGAGAAAAGCTTAAAAGATTATCATTCTTTTTCAAATACTTCAAGCGATACTCTCGCCGATGGGCATCAGGTATTCTGGTTACAGCCATATCCACCGGCTTTGCCGTACTTACGCCACTGATTATCAAGCGAGCTGTAGATCACCTTGAAAATGGAGAACCGCTTAATGCCATCTTGCTTGACTCGCTGTTGATTATCGGCGTAACCATCGTGTCCGGTTTCTTCAGATTCCTGATGAGACAAACCATGATTGTGGCTTCTCGCAAGGTTGAATATGACATTCGCAACGATTTATTCACTCATCTTGAAAGCCTTGACAGGAAATTCTACGAAAACACCCCCACCGGCGATATTATGAGTCGCTCCACCAATGATCTGGATGCTGTGAGAGCCATGTACGGACCCGGCATTATGCATTCGCTTTCCACCTTTTTCATGGTAACCATGGCGTTTGTTCTGATGTATCGTATTGATCCGGTTCTCTCCCTGTATTCCATGATTACGCTTCCTTTCTTGTCCGTAACCGTCATCGTCTTGGGTAGGCAGGTTTACAAACGCTATTTGAAGATACAGGAGCATTATGGCAAGATATCAGCATTCGTTCAGGAGAATCTTTCAGGTATACGGGTGGTGCAATCCTTCGTTCAGGAGAGTAACCAGATCGGGCGTTTCGATGATTTGAACAAGGAATTCATCAGAAAGAATATGAGCATGGTGAAAATTTGGGGTATGTTTTTCCCTATACTTTCCATGATTGGTGGTGGTTTGACAGTACTGATTCTTCTGGTGGGAGGTAAACGAGTCATCAATGACGAAATCACGCTGGGTACATTTGTCGCGTTTACCGCTTATCTCCTGATGCTAATCTGGCCTATGATTGCATTGGGATGGGTGATAGGATTATATCAGCGGGGTTTAGCATCGATGGCAAGGATTAGGAAGATATTCGAGCGCAAACCGGTAATAGTCTCGCCGGGACACGCGGATAAGGACATCAAGATAAAGGGTGATATCGAAGTTAGAAATTTGAGTTTCTCCTATGGCGAGGATTCCGAAGAAATATTACATGATATTTCCTTCAAGGTCAAAGCCGGTCAGACCATTGCGATTGTAGGCGCCACCGGCAGCGGTAAGACTACCCTGGTTTCACTCCTCTCCAGACTCTATCCGGTACCGGATAACAAAATATTTATCGATGGAACAGATATCAACACGTATGACTTGAACACGTTGCGGAGTAACATAGGCTTTATTCCGCAGGATAATTTCCTGTTTTCCGACTCGCTGAAAGGTAACATCATTTTTGGTTCCGACACTGAATTATCCGATCTGGAAGTGACCACTTCGGCATCCAACGCCGATCTGACCAAAGACGTGGATACTTTTCCCCACAAAATGGAAACCATCATCGGAGAGAAGGGAATAACTCTTTCGGGAGGGCAAAAGCAGCGAACCTCAATTGCTCGAGCTATCATTAACAATCCGCCGATATTGATTTTCGATGATGCCTTCTCTTCGGTGGATACCAGCACTGAGGAGAAAATATTAAGTAACCTCAGAGATATACTCAAGAGCTCCACGGTCTTTTTGATTTCGCACAGAATTTCCACGGTTAAGGATGCTGATTTAATCCTGGTAATAGATGACGGCAAACTTGCTGAATCCGGCGATCATGAAAGCCTGCTGGCAGAAGGTGGACTATATGCCAATATCCACAAACGTCAGCTTCTTATGGAAGAATTAGAGGCGATTTAATTATCTAATCTTTCTTAGCCGCCGGTCAGCGCTTCAGCTCTGGCGAAATACATGGTCGGCGGTGGTCCCCGCACATTGACTGAGTATGAGTGTCGCGTGAGAAATTTACGCCTGACTCACTTTTTTATTGCCAATGATTGTATTATTACTTATATTTTACATACAGGTCTTCTGAATATATTTTAAAGGAGTTCAGCATGAAAAATATCTTTACGGTTGCGTTGTTGGGGGTTATTCTGGCAGCGATACCGGCTAATAGTTCCGCCGGTTATCTGCATCCATCGGTAACATATCAGTTCCGGGACAATCCGGAATTAGTTTATCATCCTGTAATAGTATCCCTGGAAGAACAGGCTGATGTCGAAACGATCGATGGGGAACTGACGCGCAGAGACGTTTCGCGAAAAGAACGGCATGAGATAGTAATTCGCGCTCTGCAGGATGTAGCGTTGCGTTCTCAATCCGATTTCAAAAACGAACTGGAACAAGCGCTTCAGTCGGACAAAGTACGTTCGTATGAAAGCCTGTGGCTGATTAATGCTTTCCGAGTTGAAGCTACTAAAGAATACATTAAAGAGTTAGCCCGACGTGATGATGTTAAAGACATTGTTTTGGATTTCGTTATTGAGGAGTTTGAGCAGGTAGCCAAATCGGATTTACAGCAGGGCGGACGTCATGGAATCGAGCCTAACCTCGAAGTAATTAATGCCCCCGAAGTCTGGGCGCGAGGCTATACCGGCGAGGGGACACTGGTGGCTCAGCTTACCACCGGCGTGATGGGTACTCATCCCGCATTGGCTGATAAATGGCGCGGTTTGGACCCTCGCTATGATGAACATCCCGAATGGGCGTGGTTTGATCCGATTACATATACTACATTTCCATTTGATGATAATGGACATGGGACATTTACAACGGGCGTGTCGGTCGGTGTGGATCATAACACCGGCGATACGATAGGTGTAGCCTTAGACGGAGAATGGATGGCAGCGGCGGTTATTAATCGGGTAGATATACCAACGACGTTATTTTATGCCCTGCTTTCTCTGGAGTGGTGCGCTGATCCCGATGGGAATCCCGAGACTGTTTGGGATGTCCCCGATGCCTGCTCTAATTCCTGGGGATTGTCACCAATTTATCATGGCGCTTATACTTATCCTTGCGATCCCTATTTGTGGGAAGCGATCGATAACGCGGAAGCCGCAGGTTGTGCGGTGTTATGGGCTGCCGGCGCCGATGGACCTATGGGTGAAACCATACGGGTACCCGCCGACAGGGGCGATAACGCCTATCAGAATTTCGCCGTGAGTGTTGTTGATGGTAACCAATCCGGCTATCCGCTGGCGCCGTTTGCATCCCGAGGTCCCTCAACATGCGCCCCTGATAGTATCAAACCGGAAGTAGTCGCCCCCGGTATTGCAATTCGGTCGTCTTCCAATAATGGTGGATATGTGATCTGGGATGGCACTTCACCCGGAGCGCCTGCGGTGGCGGGAGCTATGATGATTCTGCGTGAAGCGGCGCCTGATGCTACCGTGCAAGAGTTAAAAGAAGCGCTCATGGCAACCGCGCTTGATTTGGGCGACACCGGTGATGACAATTTGTACGGCATGGGGCTTATCGACATTGATGCGGCGCTGGATTGGATATTAGAGCTCTACGAATGCGCACAAATAATGATGGTTCCTGATGATGATCCGATTACAGTTCCTCCCGGCGGAAACTTTGGTTTAACCGGATTTGTCGGCAACACTTCCGATGATACCATGTATGTCGATGTATGGGTCGGTGTAAAATACGCGGGTTCATTTTACGAACTTCACGGCTTTAATAGCATCCAGCTTTATCCTACCCAATGGCTCCAGGCGCATTTGAATCAAACAGTGCCTAATTATGCTCCATCGGGAACCTATGAGTATATCGCCTATTGCGGTAACAAGCCGAACGCCTGCGATTCCGCGATGTTCCAGTTTACGGTTTCAGGAGCAACTGCTGCCAACACGGCTTCCGAGTGGATACTCAACGGAAGCTGGGGCGATGAAAATGCCGATAACCAAAAATATCCCGAGAGCACTGAGTGTTTTGCCTATCCTAATCCATTTAATAACAAGGTAAATGTCACCTTCAAACTGAACTCCGCGGATAATGTGGAGATAGGCATATACAACCTGCTGGGACAAAAGGTTAAAACGCTGGCGGACAGGCAGTATCCTTCAGGATTCCATACTGTAACCTGGAATGCCTCCGATTATTCATCCGGTGTTTACTTTTATAGATTGCATTCGAAAGAGATGGAGATTGCACATAAAGTTCACTTGATAAAATAGAGTGGGACTGGAGGGACGCGCTTCGTCGCGTCCTTTAGTCACTCACACATGATTGCGAAGCATCAATTCTTTTGGGTGTGGATTTAGATATACCTGGTTCAGGATATAGTCGATGTTATGCTTCTTGATATAATGATTGATAAGCGTTAACGGAACAATCAGGGGAATCATTTCTTTTCGGTAGCCTTCGATCACCTCCAGTATATCCGCTTTCTCCTGTTTGGTAAGATGTTCCTTTAAGAATCCCATGATATGCAGCAGTACATTTACATTTTTCCGAGTTGTGGATTTATAGCATAAGCCGTCCATGAACATACGACTGTATTCGCTTTTAAATTCATTTGGATCATACTTCTTGATATCCGCTACTAACTGCCCCAGAGTTTTGTAAGCCTCCGGATTGTGAGCCAGCATCAGGTACTTATGTGTGGTATGGAAATCAATAACTTCCTTTCTAACAAACCGCCCGCTGAATAGAATCTGCAAACGGTGATATGCGAAAACCCGCACCACGAAATTGTCTCGCAGCTTTAGATCGTTTAAGCGTCCCTCCTCTTCAACCGGCAGATGAGGAAAAAACTCCGTCAAGGCTCCTCCCCAGAATCCCTTACCTTTGCGAGATGGCATTCCCTTATCGGTATAGACCTTCACTCGCTCCATTCCACAGCTTGGCGAGTCCTTCTTTAAAATATATCCACTGAGATTTTCTTCCTCCAGATGCTTAAGTCGCTTTTGCGTGAAATCCTTCATAGTATCAGTCCAGTCCTTCCCGGATTTCCTGCCTACCATTCGCGGTTTATCGGGTTCGCCCACCAACCGCACCGATTCGCGCGGCACCCCCATGCCGACTTCGACCTCAGGGCAGACCGGTACGAATTCGAAATAATTCCCCAGCACATCGACCACATAAGTATCCCGCTTGTGCTGTCCGTCGAACCGCACTTTCTCGCCCAATACGCAGGCGCTGACACCCACTCTTATCAAGTCTTCTCCTTCGTTTTTCCGATTCATAAAATTACTCAACGATTAATTATGAGAAAATCCGCTTAATTGCCTCGGAACGATAATCGAATATTTTCTTCAATTGACGTTTTACGAACAAACCATGCACAATTCTTCCCATTATGCCTAAAGGTATCGCATATCGAACCTCGTCAATAACCAGTGTTCCCCCGTCCGTTGATATGAATGAATGGGTGTGATGCCAGTAGCTGTAGGGACCTTTAAGCTGTATATCCACGAACTTGTTTGGCGGTTTACAATGAGTAATCAAAGTAGTCCACCTAACGGGAAAGCCCGCAATATGCACGACATAATCAAGAACGGTTCCTTCCTTCATTTCTACCGGCAACGGCGTCAACATCTGAAATCCCATTCCCGAGGGAGTAATCTTGCTCAGGTTCTCCGCTTTACTGAAAAATGTGAATAGGTCCTCAGCGGGTTTATCCACCAGTTGCTCTCGTTTTAATTCATAGATTTTCAAGTTTGTCCCTCTGCCAAATCTCGTATCTTTTCAATATACCCGTCAACCTTAAACTTCCGTTTACATCCATTATAACTCATATATCGTATTTTACCGAAAACATCGCGCTCCGACCAGGCACGGTCATGAATGCCGCCGATACTCCAGGCAACTCCCGCGTAGCCGTTCGGATCGCGGCCGTCCAGCTCGTATTTATCATTAAGATATATCGCTATTTCCATCGCAACTTCGGGCGATTCAGTCCATTCCAGAATCTTCTTTGCCCAGTACATCCGCATATAACCGTGCATTTTACCGGTATAAACCATCTCCAACTGCGCAGCGTTCCACAGCGGATCGTGAGTTTGCGCTTGTTCAAAACCATTCCTTGAATATAAATTATCTCGACTATCATTTCTGTGTTCATCGAGCGTCTTCCTTGCCCAGGCAGGAAAGCCATTGAAATTGTCATAATCAGGATTGTAAAAGCAAAAATTATCAGCCAGCTCTCTGCGGACTATCAGCTCCTCTAAGAATGCTTCTTGTGAAGCTATATCATCATCGTATTTATGAGCTTCCAGAGCCACCCTTTGCGCCGATAACTGACCGAAATGAAGATATGGAGAAAGTTGCGACTGATAATTTAAAGTCGGATCGTTCCTGTTGGAATCGTAACTGCTAAGCCTGTTTTGTAAAAAATCATACATCCGCTCATGCGCTTCGTCTGCGCCCGGATTCAACCATCCTACGGGCAGAACGTTCTCGTCAATCTTAAGCGTTGTACGCGCTTTTTCCCAGTTTACATTATTGGCTTCCTTGTCCCATGAATATTTATGCTTTTCCAGAGATGGAAATTCTTCCAGAAATTCCGGCAGCATTTTATGAATTTTCGGACGGATGGTATAAGCCGCATATTCCAGTTTATCCGAAGCATGCCAGCATGGAATTATATTATGTGCATCCACTTCATATACCGAGCATTCAACATTATCTACAATGTCTTGCTGCCATTGACGGTTTATCCTTAGCGGAGAAAAATCACAGACCAGATGTCCGGCTTTGTGTTGATTGAGGAATTTAGGTATCTCAATTGTTGGCTTGCCGGTTAGCATGAAGAACGGGATATCAAACTTTTCAATCTGTTTTTCCACTTGCTGTAATCCCCGCAGCATGAAATCATACTGCCCAAGAGTAGCATCGAGAAACTCCGGATTCAAGCAGAACACCACCGCCAGGGAAACCTTGAACTTGTTAGCAAGTTCCTGAGCATATAACAAAGCCCAGTTGTCGTCAACGCGCTGATCGCGACTCATCCAATAGACAACCGGCAAGGAGTCTGCCTTAACCTGGTTGAGTTTACGAACTCTTTTGGGATTCACCAGTTTACACCATTGATTTCACCAATCCGTTTAATCTTATCACAAAGCGAATAAATCCGCAACCATCTTATTAGGATAATGCCGTAATTGTAGCTGAAAGCTGACTTATGTCTTTTAACTCAGCATCAGGAATCTCATCAGGGATTCGGGGCATTTGATCCTTGTGTAAGCCGGTGCGGATCAACACGGTCTTTAATCCCAATTGTTTGGCTGGTACAATATCATTATCAATTCGGTCGCCCACCATAACACACTGCGCTGGTGCAGCTCCAATTCTTCGAATAATTCGCTCCAGATATCGCGGATCGGGTTTGGTGATATTAAAGTCATCCTGAGTCAAGCGGCTCTTAAAATACTGCAGGAGAGCCTCGCTCTCCAGAAGCTCAAGGATTTCTTTTCCGTATTGCCCGGCGATAACCAGATAGAAATTCCGACTTAGTTTTTTAATCTCAGAGCCTATACCGTCCATCAGCTTCAGTGGCGGTCTCATTTTATTCCATAATTCCAAATGCCTCGAATAAAGTCGTTCGAAAATTTCTACATTGTGGCTCGAGTATTTCCACAGAATATACCGGTAAACGGATGGACAAAAGGTATTCACCGCCTGGTCGATATCAGATTGAAAGTGTTGGAAGGAATAGCCCTGTACGAGTTCTCCTATAATTCCGACGATGATCTTTGCATGGATTCGCTCATGCTCGCGTTCATCGAGTATAACCCCGCCGGCATCCAGTAATACCGTTGTAATCATATCTAACTTATTGATGTTAATTCTTATGTCATCGCAATATAT
>WJIR01000138.1 GCA_014730175.1 Candidatus Zixiibacteriota bacterium | reverse complement strand
CGTCAGGGAGAGGGAAATACGGATTGATAGATCGAAATATTTCGATTATCTGCACCGATGACTATTCAAAAGTTCCCCTTCTCCCATTCAGTGGGAGAAGGGGTCAGGGGATGAGGGAGTCCATCGTTGCGCTAGGTTGCCGCACATGAAATTCACTTTGCTGTCTCGTGGGGGCACCCGACAGCACTTGATAATGATAATCACCGAAAGACAAGCCTTCGGCTACGACAAAAACATGCTTATCTCTTCGCCTGCGGCTTCAAGCAAAGCATGCCACCCTTGTGGAAACAGATACACACCCCGTTTTCGCCCCGCGTTTCGCGGGGCCAATCCACCCCTCTCAAGAGGGGAATTAATGTTGGCAACAAGCTACCGAACTATCCGTTCGGCGTGACGTGCTCTGTCGCGTCCCCTGGTCACGACTGAGCCTGATCCTCCATCTATTGATCCTTTGCAAACTCCAACGGATTTCTGAAATTCAGATCTCTCTGCGGGAACGGGATCTCTATACTTTCCTCTCGGAAACGTTTCACGATTTCCCCTCGCAGTTGACATCCGGTCATAAACTGTTCTGAATATGCCGCTACGTAGCATACCAGGCGCAAATCCAGCGAGCTATCCCCGAAGTTTAAGAAATGTACATTGGGCTCCGGGCTCTCGATCACTTTAGGATGTCCCTTCGCGGTTTCGATTAAGACTTTTATAGCTTTCTCCACATCCGTGGCATACGAAACCCCAACATTGATTGGTACCCTTATCAGCGGATCGGGATAAGAGAGGTTATTGATTTCGGTCTTAACGATTTCTGCATTCGGTATAATGATAAGGGTATTATCGAAGGTTAAAAGCTTAGTGGTACGCAAACCTATCTCATACACATCACCCAGTTCACCATCAGCCACTTTTATCCTATCTCCTAAACGAAAAGGGCGATCCAGCATTATAATAAATCCGGCGATCATGTTAGCCAATGTGTCCTGAGCCGCAAGAGCGACCGCCAGCGAAGAAACACCCAGGACCGCAACCAAGCCCTTAATGTCCACATTGAAGTGATCCAGCACTATGATTAAAGCCAAAATAGCCAGCACTATTTTGAAAGTCCGATCTACCAAAGGGATAAACTCATCATCGAACCTGGTCTCGGTTTTCGGCGCTATATAATTCCGATACCAGTCCCTCAGAGCCCCGAAGATACCCATTATTAAAAATAGGATGGCGAGTACACCGATAACATAAACCGCTCCATCCAATGGTACGAATGCCCATTCCGGAACTACCTCACCGGACATGCGCCAGCGATTCAGCAGAATGGAAAAAGTTATCACAACTCCCAACCAAAAGATCGGCCTTTTAATATTTTTAAGGAGATAGTCGTCCAGCTGGGTTTGAGATTTAGCGGCTAATCTCTTGCTGATGAATGCTATCAGATTGGTAATGATTTTTGACAGGAACAGTCCCACGATGATTATCAGGCAGCTTATTATTAACTCGCGTAACCAGTATGGTAGATTATACCATATTTCCATGAAGAGCCTCCTTATATATTTCTATTATTTAAACTCGATTTTAATTCCATCGGTAATCCAACGAGGACGAACACTGATGGTATCCGGGTAAAATACCCTCGGTTCGGAGAAACGGAACGGTTTATACCCCCCGGTGTAATAATCGCCATCCTCATCATAATCCAGGAATGCATACAGGATATATTTTCCTCCCGGCACGTCAGGAAATTCAAAATCCCCCGGTTGTGATAGGAAATACCTCAGTTCGTTTCCCCTGGGGATCTGTATAAAACTAACGCCTACGCGGGATGGCGCTTCGGATTCCACTAATCCTTCCACGGTACCCCCGGTATCAGCCGGCATCGTCCCGAAATCAACCTCCCATAAGGTATCTTCCATCGCATTATAAAATATATCCATAACCTTAACCGGGTCGAGCTTCAGCCTGTAGCTGTAGTCACCCGCCAACGAATCGGGTTGGTAATACAATGCCAGTGTATCCCGCCAGATGAACTCACCCGGTATTCGATTTCCAAGCGTATCCTCCAGGGAAAATCCGGCAATTACAGAATCAGCGATGACCGGTTCCGAAAAAATGATTCGAAGGAGGCTATCCGGCGGGAAATTCGAGGTTCGTTCTGCGGGATAACTCCGAATCACCTGCGGACCTGTGGTGTCAGGTTCATCGGAGGTTATAAAAGCGCAACTGTTGTCGGTAGTGTCGATGACAACTCCATCCTCGGAACGCAGATTGTAGATACTCAAAGAACATACGGCGCTCTCTCTGGCGAACTCTCCCCGGATGAAGATATTTTGATTTTCCGCGGGTATCATGTAGATGGAAGTCGGTACAAACGGCGATTCGCCTCCTGTTTCCGAACGAAAATCATAATTGGAGATATCCAGGGCGCTGGCACTATCCACGCCGGATTCGAACCTGATCTGGAGCAGTTTTCCCTCCAGCATATTACATGATGAAATCAATGGCGGCAGTGTATCCACTTTCACCGCCGTTAAATTAATATTCTCATAAAAATTAACTTCGCTGCTTATGGAATAATCCTTCGGAACCGTACCGTATTCCTCGGAATCGCTATCCCACAATTTGTCCTTATTGCGATCGTTTATGGCGAACAATCTGTATTCAGCCGGAGCAAGAAAACTCAGGGAATACTCGCCATCCTCCCCCACCTGCGTAATGTAGTCGGGAACATCGGTAACCGGATCCGGGGGTAATGTATCATTGAGAACGTAAGCCCATACGCCCAATCCGCGGGATATATCATCGCCGATGTATGCATTACCGCTTATCACGCCGATATCGATTGAATCGCCGGTGGAGAATGCGAAGCTGAAGGATGATTCCAGCCTGTTACCTCGCAAATCCGATACATCGGTTCCAACCACCACCACATAGGTGCGATTTTCCAGCAGATTTCTTTCCGGTTTGATCTTCAGTGTTTTGCCGCTCCAGTCATATTCCGGTTCCTCCTCGAATATGGGCGAGATGAAAACTCCTTCGGGAATCGATTTGCGATTGATACCCTCCGAAAAGATAACTTCTATCTCGATATCCACCGGGATATTGATGGAATTCGGCTGAGGATAAGTATCGGTCACCTCCGGCGGCGTCTTATCCTCAGGACCTCCGGGGGGAGGGAGATTCTTGGCGCAGTTAACAGCTATCGACCAGAATACCATCGACAAAATGGCGATCAGGAACTTCTTTGAACCTACATCAGTAAACATTGAAACAAATTTAGCTGCTTTGCCAGCGAATGACAACAGCAAATTGCATTAATTCATAATAACAATCCAAATTGGCAATTTTATTGACGGATAGTAGGAATTGGCTTATTATGTAATTTCAGTTTGAATTATAAACGGAGGCTTTGATAATGAAATCTGTAATAATGGCTGGCGGGTTCGGTACCCGACTCAGGCCGCTTTCTCTAAATATACCAAAACCGATGGTTTTTACCGCTGGCAAACCGATGATGGAACATATCGTCAATCTGCTTGCCAAATACGATTTTACCAGCCTGGTATCTCTACTCTATTTTCAGGCGGATGATATAAGAGACTATTTCAAGGACGGATCCAAATTCGGCGTCAGTATGGAATACGTTATGGCTGCAGCCGACTATGGTACTGCGGGATCGGTCAAAAACGCCCAGCGTTTTTTAGATGAGCGTTTCCTTATTATATCCGGCGACGTCCTGACAGATTTCGATCTCAAGGCATGTATTGATTTCCATATCGAGAAAAAAGCCAAAGCGACCATGGTGTTAACCCGTGTGGAAAACCCCCTGCAATACGGAGTGGTTATCACAGACGATAACGATAAAATAACCCGCTTTCTGGAAAAACCGACCTGGGGACAGGTGTTCAGTGACACGGTAAATACCGGAATTTATATTCTGGAACCGGAGGTTCTGGATATGATCCCCGCTAAAACCGAATACGATTTCTCCAAGGACCTTTTCCCGAAAATGCTCGAAGAAGGACAGCCGCTATATGGATATGTCGCATCGGGTTACTGGCGCGATGTGGGGAACCTGGATGAATACGCCAAAGCCCATCAGGATATACTGGAGGGAAAGGTGCAGGTCGGAATCGAAGGAAATCTGCTGGAGAAGAACGGAGCCAAACTCTGGGCTGACCGAAACGTTCATCTCGGCGAAAATATAGAATTCGGAGGAACGGTGATACTGGGTGAGGGGGTGGTGGTCGATGATGGATGCAAAATTTACAATTCGGTGGTCGGAAAGCAGTGTCATATTGGCAAGGATGCATCCATAACGCGCTCGGTGGTGTGGAATAATGTAAAAATAGGCGCATCCGCATCCCTCAATGAGGTAATAGTATGCAACGATGCCGTAATCGGCGAGAGAACACAATTGAACGAGAATGCAATTATCAGCGAGAATTCGGTAATCGGCGATGATGCGATTATAAAGGCGAATGTGAAAATCTGGCCTGATAAAAAAGTCGAATCCGGCGCAACCCTGTCATCATCACTGGTTTGGGGTGAGACCTGGAATCGGGAGCTTTTTTACGATTCCAAAATCTCGGGTATCGGTAATACCGAACTTACTCCTGAACTGGCTGCGAAGCTGGGCGCTGCCTACGGCGCATTCATTGGAAAACATCATAACGTACTCTGCTGCCGCGATGCAAGTTTATCCGCCAGGATGATAAACCGTGCTATCAACTGCGGTTTGCTGTCGGCGGGGGTCAATGTACAGGATCTTCAGATGCTTCCTATTCCGGTTCTGCGCTACGAGTTGAAATACGGAAAGGCTTCGGGGGGTTTTCATGTTAGGAGATCTCCGGTTGATGACAAGGTGATTGACGTTATATTTTTCGATGCTCAGGGAATGGATATTCCCGAATCACAATCCAAGAGTATTGAGCGGCTGTTTTTCAGGGAGGATTTCCGCCGCGCCCAGATAGGCGAAACCGGCAGGATCGACTATCCGCAGCGAGCCATAGACATATACCGGCAGGCGTTCTTGAATGCGATCGACCTGGATGCTATCAGATCGATGAATTACAAGGTGGTGATCGACTATTCATTTGGCGGAGCATGTGATATATTTCCGTCGATTCTGGGCGAGCTGGGTATCGATGCGGTTTCCCTTAACGCTTATCCCGATCCGGCGAAGCAGTTCCAGAATGAGCAGGAAGTGGAAGAAAGGCTGTATCAATTATCCTCTATCGTTAAGTCCCTGAGGGCGCATATCGGCTTCATGTTCAATCCCGCCGCGGAAAAGCTGGACGTGATAGATGAACGGGGTCGCCATGTTCCTCCGGATAAGATGCTCCTGCTGATTACATCGTTATATTTGAGTTTGAACAAAGTGAAAACCATCGCTGTACCGGTCGCCGCCTCCATGGGAGTGGAGAAAATAGCCGAAGAATACGGAGTAGAGGTAATACGCACCCGCAATGATCATCTTTCCATGATGGAAGCGTTTCACAATAGGGGCGTGGATTTCGTTGGAGGCACCCGCGGCGGATATATTTTCCCGGGATTCCAGTTAGGGGCGGATGCGATGTTCGCATTGGTGAAAATCCTGGAATTGGTAGCACGCGCTAAGGAGCCATTGGGCAGAATCCGCGGTGATTGGGAGCGATATACGATGCTCAAGGAATCTGTTCCCTGCGGATGGGGCAAAAAGGGACAGGTGATGAGGAACCTTATTAACTACACCGAAGGTAAAGACCGTCAGTTAATCGACGGCGTACGTATACTGGAGGAGGATACTGCAATACTGGTGTGGCCTGATCGCAAAGCGGCGTACTTCCACCTGATTGCTGAATCGGATGATAGAGATAGAGCTATGTCCCTGATAAACGAGTATCGTAAAAGAATCGAAGAATGGCAGAGTTAGGACTTAAGTATGAAGATTGACTCTTACTCAAAACAGAATAGGATCGCTCTTGTTATAATTATTATGCTGTGCAGTATTTTGGTTATGAATGCAATTTGTAATGGAGATGGAAATATGGACAAAAAAAGCAATGAAGATGTGGAAAGAGAGTATGAGTCTCAGCGTAACAACATGGTAAAAAACCAGATAGAGGCGCGGGGGATAACCGATAAGTTAGTACTGGACGCGATGCGCAAAGTACCGCGTCACCGCTTTGTTCCGGAGAATCAACGGAAATATGCTTATAATGACGGTCCGCTTTCGATAGGACACGGGCAGACGATTTCTCAACCCTATATCGTAGCTATGATGACTGACCTCATGAATCTGAAAGGCGGAGAGAAGGTGCTGGAAGTGGGTACCGGATGCGGATATCAGGCGGCGGTGCTGGGGGAAATCGCTTCGGAAGTTTTCACTATCGAGATTGTACCGGAATTATGTGCGATGGCTGATTCCAACTTGAAAGAATTAAATTACGAAAATGTTCAGGTTCGCTGCGGCGATGGATATCGAGGCTGGCCCGGGGAGGAGCCGTTCGATGCTATCATGGTTACCGCCGCTCCCGATCATGTTCCGCCGGCATTGGTGGAGCAGTTAAAAATCGGCGGCGTTCTGGTTTTACCGGTTGGCGATTACTACCAGGATCTGGTCGCAATCAAAAAAACCGAGACGGGAACCACCCGAGAAAATGTGATTCCGGTTCGTTTTGTTCCTATGACGGGAGAAGCCGAAGAAAACTGATAACCCAAAAACCGAGGGTCTGCTATGAATAAACATATCATAATAAGAGCAAGCTTTCCCGGATTCTTGTTCGCTGTGCTCTTGATCATGTCGGGATGTATATCATGGAACGTCCATACCTCAATCGATGCTACGCTCACCGAAGACGGAAAACTGCAGAGGGAGGGCGCGATCGAATTGAAGAGATTCGAATTGGATTCGCTGGATAACCGAACAACTACCGGAATCGATTCGGCAAAGGCGGCGGCATATATCAAGAAGCATTATGGTACTCCTCCGGAGGTTGATTTTACGGGATATGAAGTCCATGACGATTCAACCTGCGGCGTAAGCTGGACCTACGATGCCGAAAACGTCTCCAACTGGGTATGGGATTATAGACGTTACGCGCATGATTCCGCCGGTTATTCGGGAAACAGGATAAAAACCGAAATCGCCGAAAAGTTCTTCTACACAGACTATGAATATCAGGAAATATATTACGACGCCATAGTCGCTGATACCGTCATTGCCCATCTACCCGAGATGATGCCTTATGCCCAGGAAGCTTTCTTCGATTATCTCAGGAACTCCACCCGCTCTTTCCGAGCGCAATCGGCGCTGAGAAGATCAAAAGATGCACTTTCCGACGAACTGGTTCGATTTACCAACAAATATATAAAGCCCTACCTTTATGACCCGGCGAATTGGGAAGGCGAGGAAAGTTATGGTGATTCCCTTCGAAACGAAACCGTAGACAGCCTTCAGTCGATATTGCGTACCTATCCCGCCACCGATGATTTCACCCCCAAGATAATCGACAACGCCATTCAGGCGGCTATCGATGAGATAGGACAGCAATTCGAGAACAGAGGTTATGCCATCGGCGGCGCGTATCTGATCGGTGGCAGCGACCGGTTTACATTCGCCGTCAAGCTGAATCTGCCGGGAAGAATACAGGCAACCAATGCGGATTCGGTTGGTGACGGTCATGTAATCTGGAATTTTACGAATTACGAATTCAGGGGCAAAGAACTCCTGCTTTATGCCCGCAGTAATCAATATCATTGGGTAAGGTTGGGCATTGTGGTTCTTTTGGCAATAGGAGTTATAACAGCGGCGGTGCTGGTGTTAAAAAGAAGGAGGCTGTAAGTTCGTGGTTTCAGATGCTATCCAGGAAATCCCTGTAATACTTCTCCACGCATTCCGGGCATAGGCTATGCGTAAAATCGGCTTCCGAACGCTCCTTAATGTAGATTTCAATGTCCAACCAGTCTTCCTTCGACCTGACTTTTTTGCAGCCCGAACAGATCGGGATAAAACCACTAAGTAATCTACATTTAGCTGCGGCGTCGCGTAATTTACTGACCTGACGGTGGTTATATAAGGCAATCTGTATAGTGGAGTTCAATTCCCTTATGTTAAAGGGTTTCATAAGATAACCGTAAGGCTCCGTAGCTTTAGCCCTCTCCAGCATAGCTCTATCCGAATAAGCAGTAAGGAATACCACCGGGATATCGAGCTTATTGCGGATTTTATCGGCGGCCTGTATGCCATCGACTGTACCTTGCAGTTTGATATCCATCAATATCAAATCCGGTTGAGTACTTTCCGCTATCCGTATCGCTTCTTCCCCGCTGATAGCAATCGAGGGAATTCGGTAACCCAGTCCCTCCAGTCGGTTCTGCATATTTTTCGCAATAATCATCTCATCCTCGACGATTAAAACAGTTTTTCCATCTTCCATAATCAAATTCCCTCTATACTGGCTTTATGTGCATAAATTCAATTCTGAAGGTGGCTCCCTTTTCCGGTAGTTTTCTGATATTTCCATTAAGCTGATCCACCAAAAGACTTATCAACTGCCAACCCAGGCTCCTGGATTTTTTGAGATCTATATGTTCGGGAATCCCGATGCCGTTATCGCTTACAGTTAGTAAATACTTATCATCGATAGCGCTGATCTCAATCGATATTACCCCCCTATCCTCCTGTGGAAATGCATGCTTCAGTGAATTGGTCACTAATTCGTTAATGATTAATCCGCAGGGAATAGCAGCATCAATGCTCAAGTAAACGTCATCCCCACCCACTTCAAAGGATACCTTATCATAGTCAACCCCGTAGGACTCGAACAGACTCATAACAAGATTCCTGATATACTCAGGGAATGATATCATCGATAAGTCGGGTGATTGGTACAATTGCTCATGAATAATAGCCATCAGTCCGATACGATTTTGATTGGTTTTGATTACCGACCGAGCTTTGTCATCACGGATATGGTTGAGCTGCAGGTCAAATAGGCTGGATATCACCTGGAGATTGTTCTTGACCCGGTGATATATTTCTTTAAGCAGAACTTCCTTTTCACTGAGCGAAGCTTCTAATTTTTCCTGGGCGAGTTTCTGCTCATTGATATCCGTAGTGGTGCCGACCATTCTGATGGGTTCTTCCTTTGAATTTTTGATGATTTTACCTTGCGTTAGCACCCAATGGCTATCGCCATCAGGACGGATGATACGATGTTCGGCTTTGAGTAATTCGCTTTTTCCTTCTTTATGATCAAAAAAGGCCTGCTGAATCAACTCCCGATCATCCGGATGAATCAGCTCTAAAAGTTCGTTGAGGGTTTGGGGCAACTCATCGCGGCTGAGCCCCAGGTGAGCCTGCAAATTGCCATAGGTGGAAAATCGTTCGGTGCCGAGAGTGAGATCCCATACTCCGGTTCTGCCAGCTCGAACAGCCAGGGTGTATCGTTCTTCGCTTTCTTTAAGAGCTAATTCGTTTTGTTTCCTCTCGAAAGCAGCCCCAATAGTTCCAGCGGCTGCTTTAAGAACGTTCAGTTCCGCCACAGACCAGATTCGTGCGATCCGGCAATCATCGAAGCCCACAAATCCCCACCACTTTTGTTTTACATAAATCGGGACGATAGCAATCGATAGGATATCTTGCAGTTCCAGTATCGCTCTTTCGTCTGCGCTTAACTCCTCCAGCGTTCCGAAAGCTATTTCGCTTTGGGAGAGCAAATGTTTTAGTCGACGCGCTCCGCTGGTATCATAAGAGAGGTTTTGCAGCGCAGGATTATCGATTTGCGGTTCGATTCCTTCATCCACCCATTCATATAGCTGGCGCGCGAATAGTTCATGGTCTTCAACTATGTTTTCGAAAATATATACCCGACTAACACCGGTCGCCTTTCCCAGATTCATCAGACCTTCGTTGATTCCCCATTCGAAATCCTCGGTTTTAAGGATTAACTCTGCAAAGTAACCGCAACTTCTCAGGATACCGTCCCTGCGCCGCAGCAACTCCTCGGTTCTTTTCTTCTCGGTAATATCAGAAACTACTCCATTAATCCTGTACGGCTTTCCTTCGGGCGTGAATTCAATAACTTTGCGGTCATTTACCCAGATAACTCTGCCCGCCTCATCGATCATCCGATACTCGAGGTCTATGGATCCGGCGTCAGCGCCTTTAGCGATATGGGCATCAAGTTCCGAAATCAGTCTATCTACGTCATCGGGATGAATCATATCGGCAGCGCTCTGCTGAGGATTAGCGATAATCTCGCTGACCGGTATCCCGAGCATGGTTTCTATAGAAGGTGAAACGAAATCATATCGGTTGTTTACGGGATCATAACGGTAGATTACATCGGTTACCGCAGTTGCGAATTCCCTGAACCGCTGTTCACTTTCCCGTAATGCAAGCTCTGCCTTTCTACGCTCTTCTTCGCTCTGTCTTTCCAGCGTAACATCTCTGGCAGAGCCCACTGTTCCTATCATCTCTCCATTTTCATCCAAAAAGGGAGTTTTGTGGACATCAAGACAGATATAATTATTCCCCACATAACCGGATTCATCGAATCTCAGGGGTTGGCGCGTTTCCATTACTATGCTGTCGGATTCGCTGCACATCTCGCCGAAAGAGCGCCATTCATCGTCCTTCGGATTTGATTCCTGCTGCCGGGAAACGAAATACAAATCGGTTTTGCCGATAGGTTCTTCAGTATCTTCTGCCCGAAGGAGATTCTGACACAGACTTTTGTTAGCGAATAGATATCGCTTCTCTAAATCCTTTGCCCAGATCATATCCGGCACATTATCACACATCAACCGAACCATCGTGTACAGCTTTCTATATCTCTCTTCGCTTTTGCGTAGAGTCTCCTGCACGCTCTTCTGTTCGGTTATATCTTCTACGGTTCCTTCATAATAGAGAACCTCACCCATCTTATCCCTCACCACCCTCGCGCTTTCTCGAACAAAAACCGTCGTTCCATCGCTTCTCTTCCATTCAGCCTCGTGACCGATTATCTTTCCATCTCTCTCGAGCGAGGATCGGAACCACTCCCTCGAGTAATCCGGAGGATACCCCTCCTTCTCCAGGTTTCTGCTGTATAATTCTTCACTACTCGAAACGCGCAGCATCTCAAAAATCGCAACGTTTGCCATCAACACCCTGCCATCCGGCGTTGTGCGGTATAATCCGATGGTGTTGTTCTCAAATATGCTCCTGAATCGCTCTTCGGATTCCTTCAGGGCATCAAGCGCTTTT
>WJIR01000137.1 GCA_014730175.1 Candidatus Zixiibacteriota bacterium | reverse complement strand
CCGTATTAGTCACCGTGGTACCGATATTCGCTCCCATCACCATCGGAATCGCCCATTCTATCTTTAAAGCCCCTCCGGCTACCAGTGCGACAATCGTTGAAGTCGTCGATGATGATGACTGTACTATCGAAGTCGCCAGAATGCCGATAAGCAATCCCACGATCGGGTTGGAGGTCGCTTCGAAAAGGGATTTTGCATAATCGCTGCCGAGTCCCTTAAAGGATGACCCGAGAAGCTTGACTGCAACGACAAAAAGATATATAAAAACGATCAGGCTGATAATGCGGAAGATGACGTGAAGAGTGGATTTATCCTCTTCATGCGCCCCAATCTCGGTTGGATCCGGATGAGGTTTTTCGGGCGAACTCAGTTTGTTACTCCTCGTGAAATCTCTACTGCCATATAGAATTTCTAAATTAGGTCTGATATTTCCAACTGTCAAGCAGAATATAGCAATGCGATTGTTAGGAATTTGTTAGCGTAGTTATAAACTATGGTAATGTATGAATATTATACCCAAATTCGCAATGCAGAGTTGATTTTCGCTTTAAATCAATATATAATTGGCTACATTTGGCAGGATAGCAGTTTCTGGTGAAAAAGTTTGTTTTCTTGCCATCGGTACTGAATTCAGACTATAACAGATTAATTTTTGGAAGTGAGAAATGTTCGATATGTTTAAGACTATCAAAGAGTTGTGGGGAAAAGACAACTTACTGGTAACCGCCTACGAGAATGCTTTTAAGATGCTTTCCGAAGGGCTTAGTATGTTTTCCGAATCGGTAAAATCGCTGCGCGAATCCGATGTCGGAAAGATCGATTTCAATATCTACGACAAGGATATCCAGATAAACAAGCTTCAGCGCAGGGTGCGCAAGCAGATCGTAACCCATGTTGCGGTCGGCGGTTATGCCGGATCGGCGGATGTGGCGCCCGGATTGGCGCTAACCAGTATCATTATCGATGTGGAGAGGATAGCCGATTACGCCAAAAATATATGGGAATTGGCGGTGGCGCATCCGAAGAAGTTGCAGTGCGGTCCGTTGGAGCAGGAAGTCTCGTTCGTGGAGAAAGCGGTTAAGGATAAATTCCAGCGGGTTATTGACGCTCTGCGGGAAACCGATGACGGAGCGGCATCGGCGATCCTGCATGATTATCAGGAGGTCAGTAAACATTGCGACCGCCTCGTGGAAAAGCTGATAAAAGATGAAGTCGGTGAAATGTCTCAAGGCGATGCGGTAGCGACCGCGCTTTATATCCGTTATCTCAAACGGGTGAACGGCCATTTAACCAACATCACCACCAGCGTTATCAATCCGTTCCACCGGATCGGTTTCCAGCCCAAAGAGATAAGGGACGCCCAACGCGGTAAGAAATAAGCGGAGGGGTAACGCAATAATGTCATTGCTTAGTCGCTCTGTTCCTCGCAATGACTGGCTGCAGCCGGGCAGTGAATGCTGTAAAAAATTGCGGGACAAGAATGTCCGGCCTACCGATTAAGTGCGGGACAAGAATATCTCGCCTAGCGATTAAAGTAATTGTCGGAACCAACCCGATCTCATCGGGGAGCTTCACCGGGAATGATACTTTCAGAGTCAACCATTGGAGGTTAAAGGCGCGTCCGGCAAAAAACTCTTGCATTATTCAACTCCATTAGTTTTCGTATATTTTTCTAATAGTTAGGATTTCGTTTAAATGGAGTGATGTTTTGAGAATCCTGGTGGTAGGAAGCGGCGGTAGAGAACATACGTTAGTTTGGAAATTATCCAAGTCGAAACAGGTCGATAAATTATTCGCCGCCCCGGGAAATGCCGGAATCGCCAGTATGTGCAAATGTATGCCGATCAAGGTTGACGATCTCAACGGTCTTGCGGATTTCGCCGAAAAGCAGAAGATAGATTTAACCGTGGTCGGACCGGAATTGCCGCTGACACTGGGAATCGTAGACCAATTCGAAAGCCGGGGATTACGGATATTCGGGCCTTCCAGGAAGGCTTCGGAGATTGAGGGCTCCAAAGCATTTGCCAAGGAATTCATGAAAAAATACCACATTCCCACCGCCAGTTACAAGATATTCGAAAATTATGAGGAAGCGGTTGAATATGTGAGAGATAATGATGTCCCGTTAGCGATTAAAGCCGACGGGCTGGCTGCCGGGAAAGGCGCGATGATCTGCCTTAACTCCAAGGAATCACTAAAAGCGCTGGACAGCATGATGGTGAGGAAAGTCTTCGGCGCAGCCGGAAGCAAAGTGATAATCGAGAGTATTCTGGAGGGGGAGGAAGTATCGGTAATGGCTTTCACCGACGGCAAAACACTGGTGCCGATGGTTTCCGCACAGGATCATAAGAGGATTTATGATGACGGACTGGGCCCGAATACCGGCGGTATGGGGGCATTTGCGCCTACTAAGGTAGTCAACGATAGGATGATGAAAGCTATCGTCAATCAAATACTGGAACCGACTGTCGAGGGTTTGCGGCAGGAGGGACGGTTGTTCAAAGGCATACTTTACGCCGGACTGATGGTAACCGAGATCGGTCCGAAAGTGATTGAATTCAACTGCCGTTTTGGCGATCCGGAAACGCAGGCGGTTATACCGCTTTTAAAAAACGATCTTGCCGAAATCTTTTTGAGCATTATCGAAGAGGAACTCGACTTAGAAGATATCGAGTGGCGTGAGGAAAGCGCGGTTTGCGTGGTGCTGGCATCGGAGGGATATCCGGAAAAACCGGTTACGGGAGTGAAGATAGATGGGTTAAAAAATGTGCGTAAAGAGAATTGCTATCTATTTCACGCCGGAACCACTCGCCTTAAGAACGGTCAATTAATCACCAGCGGCGGCAGGGTTTTGGGGATAGTCGCCACTCATCGGGAACTGCAGGGCGCTATAAAGCGCGCATATTCGGCAATTAAAAGAGTTTCGTTCAAAGGGATGCAATATCGTAAGGATATCGGGCAGGTTGTTGGGGGAGTTAAGAGTTCTTTCTTCTAAAATTCGTTTTATTATAGGCGTGTGATATGTCAAGAGTATTAATATTGGTCGGTAGCAAATCCGACATGGAATATGCCAGAAAGGCTGCGGATACTCTGGAGGGTTTCGGAGTGGAGTATCAACTGGAGGTATCATCGGCGCACCGCAAGCCGGAGTATACCAAGCGGTTAGCGGGCGAAGCGGAATCTTCGGGTTTTGGAGTAATTATCGCATTGGCGGGTTACGCTGCGGCGCTTCCCGGCTTTGCCGCATCGGTAAGCAAATTGCCGGTGATCGGGGTCCCGCTTCCCACCTCCGATTTGAAAGGGGTCGATGCGGCTTTGTCCATTATGCAAATGCCGGGCGGAGTTCCGGTGGCGAGTATGGGTATCGGTATTGCCGGGGCGAAGAATGCGGCGCTAATGGCGATCAGGATTCTATCTCTGCAGGATCCCAACTTATCCGATAAGTTAACCGAATATATAGAATCTCAAGCGAAGGGATAGAATGTGGTAAGGGATACGGTAATAGTATTCGAAGATGAACATTACGATGGTTTGTATCCCATCAGTTACACCAGACCATCATATCATATACTAAGCGGCGCAAAAACCAATCTTCAAAGAATAGAGCATCATTTCAGCGATTTTAATATTATTGCCGTTTGCCGTGAAGAGTTATCGGCGATCTTCGGCGCTGAAAGCGGATTGAAAATCGATCAGGCTGATTCGGGCAGGTTGATCCTTATAAACGGCAGGATAGTTTTAACCGCAAGCGATGGAGAGCTAATCACCGAATTAAAAAGCGCCAACGGACCGAAGGCTTTTGTGCAGGGAAATACGCTGGTTGCCGCGATAATTCCTCCTGATTCAAATAAGGATTTTCGATACGATTTGGATAAGTTGCACCAAAGCGGTGGGACGGAGCGCATAGCTGATAAGATAGGTGATTCTGTGGAAGTTGATGTTACCCTTTTTCATCATATTTGGGAGCCGATGTTGATAAATCCCAAGATGATAGAATCTGATTTCAGAGAATATTATTCGGAAAATAAAGGCTCAACATTGCCGGGAGATGCTCATTTATATAACTCCAGTGATATCTATACAGCTCAGGCAGTTACGGCGGATGCAGGTTCGGTGATCGACGCTCGAGAAGGACCGATTATACTGGAGCCGGGGGTAGAGATTAAGCCGATGCATTTTCTGGAGGGTCCGGCTTATATCGGAAAAAATAGCCGATTAGTAGGGGGTAAGACTACCGGAGGATGTTCACTGGGAGAAGGGTGCAGGATCGGAGGCGAGGTGGAAAACAGCGTAATAATCGGTAACAGCAATAAGTACCATGAAGGCTTTTTGGGGCATGCCTATCTGGGGGAATGGGTAAACCTGGGCGCGTTAACCACCAATTCCGATCTCAAGAATAATTATACTGAAATAAATGTGAAAATCGAGGGAAAGCTGCTAAGGACCGGGAGTATAAAAATAGGGTCTTTTATCGGGGATCACAGCAAAACCGGAATAGGAACAACGCTGAATACCGGACTGGTTATAGGAGTTTCATCGAACCTTTTCGGGGGAACGTTGATTATAGAAAAGGAAATCCCCGGTTTCGCCTGGGGCAATGATGGATTAAGACGTGAGTATGCATTAGGAAAAGCGGTCGAAACAGCGGAAGTGGTGCTGAAGCGAAGGGGCAAGCAGTTCGATAGCAACCAGCAAAAGCTGTTTAAGTTTATATTCGAGCAGAGTAGGAAGATGAGAGACGGTTGGATACATGGCAAACGACATTGATATATTCGCGATTTTGCCGATAATTCAGCATAAAAGCGGTGATGAAACCTCAGAGATGATTTTGTTTATTTGCAGTAGGAGTAAAGATGCCTGAGCTTAGAAAAGATCCGATTATAGGAAGGTGGGTGATAATCTCTACCGAGAGGGGAAAGAGGCCTTCCGATTTCGGAGTCAGTATGGAGAAGAAGAGTACGAAGTTGTGTCCTTTCTGTCCGGGAAATGAGTCTGCGACGCCGCCTGAGGTTTTGGCATTCCGACCAGATGGCTCACAGAAGAATACGCCGGGGTGGACATTGAGAGTGATTTCCAATAAGTTCCCGGCTCTTAAGATAGAGGGTGATTTGAATCGGCAGGGACATGGAATATTCGACAAGATGAACGGTATCGGAGCCCATGAGGTAATAATCGAAACATCGGATCATCACAAAGATTTCCCGAACTACAGCGATAGGACTGCGCAAGATGTAATCTGGGCGTATAGAATGCGGATCAGCGATCTGAAAAAGGACCCTCGATTCCGCTATACAATGGTGTTTAGAAATTACGGCGAAGCGGCGGGAGCAAGTCTGGAGCATGCCCATAGCCAGCTCATAGCCACCCCAATCGTACCCAAAAGGGTATCAGAGGAACTGGAGGGTTCCAAGAAGTATTACGGATTTAAGGAGCGGTGTATCTTCTGCGACATAGTCCGGCAGGAGATATCCGACGGGGATCGGGTGATTTCATACAATGACAATTTTATAGCCTTGGAACCGTTCGCTCCTCGTCTGCCTTTTGAGACCTGGATTTTGCCGACCGAGCATTACAGCGCGCTGGAGGATATTCCGGAGAAGGCTATTCCCGATTTGGCGTCTTTGCTTAAAGAGACATTGAAAAGGTTGGAGATATCTTTGAATAACGCCCCGTATAATTACATCATGCACACCAGACCTGTCGATGACGAAGGGATCGAATATTATCACTGGCATATAGAAATAATGCCCAAATTAACCAAGGTTGCCGGTTTTGAATGGGGCACAGGTTTTTATATTAATCCTACGGCTCCGGAGGATGCAGCAAAGTATTTGAGGGAAGTCGATTTTACTCATGAAGAACAGAGAGTAATTAAGCAGCAGATTTTATAAGACGGATTGAGTAAACTGGATAATTGGGGCGCAAAGAGCAACCTATGGCGGCAAACTCCGACTTGTGAGAAAAAATTGTGAGCGCCTGTTTAGCAGGTATAATTCATAACAACGTGTAAACCGTAGCCGAAGGCTTGTCCTTCGGGGATTATACATCAATAAACAATTTACAGGCCGTAATTTGGAGTCCGGAAAAGAGCCGGAAGCGCAAGGCTTCCGTTACCGATTATGAAATTTATGAATAATCCAGGTTAGAGGT
>WJIR01000136.1 GCA_014730175.1 Candidatus Zixiibacteriota bacterium | reverse complement strand
TGAAACTCTGCATCGGGATCCCATCCGTAAAATTCCTTAGTGGCTCTCACTTCATCTTCGCCCAATGGCGCGCCGTGCGCCGCTGAAGTATCCTGCTTGTTGGGACTTCCATAGGCGATATGGCTGTCGAGGATAATTAACGATGGACTTCCTTCTTCTTTTATTGCTGAGGAGATAGCCGCTTCCAGCGCTTCGACATCATTAGCGTCATTTAAATGCTGAACATGCCAGTTATAAGCCTCGAATCTTTTTCCCACATCTTCACTGAATACCAAATCGGTACTTCCATCAATGGTGATATGATTATTATCATATATCCAGATCAGATTATCCAGTCCCAGATGTCCTGCCAGAGATGCCGCTTCGGAGCTAACCCCCTCCATTATATCCCCATCGCCTAATATCGCGAAGACTTTGTAATCGATAATTTTAAATTGAGGGCGATTGTAATATCCCTCCAGCCATTTTTCCGCTATCGCCATACCAACACTGTTGCCGGCTCCCTGTCCTAAAGGTCCGGTGGTAGTTTCCACTCCCGGGACCAAGCCGTATTCGGGATGCCCCGCGCACTTGCCGTGAAGTTGCCGGAATTCTTTTATGTCATCTAAACTTAATTTATAACCCATAACGTGAAGAATGCCGTATAGGAGCATGGAAGCATGTCCGGCTGAAAGAACGAAACGATCACGATTATGCCAATCCGGATCCAATGGATTGAAACTAAGGAACTTATCGAATATCGTGTATGCTAAGGGAGCTAAAGCCATTGCTGCGCCGGGGTGTCCGGAATTCGCCTTCTGGATGGCGTCCATTGCTAATGTTCTTATCGTGCTTATTATGGTTGTGGCATCAACTTCAGTTTTCATCCCATCACTCTCACGAAATAATTTTATCGAGGATTGCTATATTAGTTTTAAAAAGCGAAATCTAACCTGTATTATTCATAAATTTAGTCACCGGTAGCGGAAGCCTTGCACTTCCGATATTTCTTTGGAATCTTCAATTACAGTCTGTAAATATTCTAATTCACTTGAGCTACCGAAGGACAAGCCTTCGGCTACGAATAAATGTTTTTTATGAATTATCCGGGCTAATAGTATATGCCAATTGGATTTTAAAGCAAGGATAATTATTCCGTTTATTACATCAATTAAAATCACATCCATTATAGCTATCTATAGCTTTGGGTTGTTTTTTTTAGAAAAGTTGTTATATTATATATGATTAAAGTTAATTTCGGCAACCTCAGCTCGCGATTACTTGTGAGAATTTAATACAGGGATGAGTTGAGGTATAAGATTCAGGCTAAATTAAAGATACTTTTCTAAGGAGATTACCTATGTCCAAAGCTACAGTAATTTGCTTCTGTGCCCTATTTATTCTGGCATCGACGACCGGTTTAATCGCCGGCGAGATTAAGAAAGTGAGTATAGAAGAGGCTCAACTGATGGAAAGATTACCGGTGGAAAAAGCTCCGGTAGCATCCTTGTACAAAACCATCCCGTATAAAGGAGAAGACGCCAGCGACTCACCGGGAACCATCGTCGGCAAGACTTTCTATGACTACCAGACCAATGGATCCACCGGTCGGCGAATCGCCAGGCATGATTGCGGCGTTCATGTATGTTGGATGAATGGTATTCGGGATCACACCGGTGAACGTCTCATTTATTATAATTTCATAGAAGAGGATACACCTTTCTGGGGAGAGGACGGCACCCCTGTCTCTTCCGGTGTTAGAGATGGATATACTACAATGCATGTAGATCGTGACGGCGGTGGCGCTATAGTGGCGTATCATGATGCTAACGCGCAAGAAGCCAAGGTTGCCATCGACGCTTCCTGCGGATTGGGATTGTTTACTATATATACGCCTCCCAACCAATGGCCTGGTAGAACTCCATTTATCTGGCCCTCGGTGGTTCAGGATTATGGTGGAAGAATTCATGTAGCGGCAACCGAAGGTGAATCTGGCGGTGACGCAGCTAAAATGATGGGGCACACCTTCTCCGATGACGGCGGTAATAGCTGGTCTGATTTCGAAGCATTCATTGAACAATGGGAATTCTCGGTTATCGTAGTTGCTTCACCTGTTGATGACAAAGTGGCAATTATCTTTCCTCAACCGATCGATTTCAATCCGGCTGAACCGAACCAGTTTAATAATGATATTGCATATATCGAATCCGAGGATGGCGAAACCTGGGATTACGAGGATATAGTGAATGTCACCAATTATCAGTATGATGATACTATAAGAGCATATTGTGATGTCAGCGGTTGCTATGATTATGACGGTAATCTTCATCTTCTGTGGAATACGCCGGGATATTGGGCACTTGACGGCACCATCACCGTTGACGCCTGTTTCCTATGGCACTGGTCGGAAGCCACCGGAATCAACATGGTATGGGACGCCTGGCATCCATCCTTCCCCGGCGCCTGGAACCGTTCCGCATCCAAGATGAATATATCATGCGCTTCCAATAATGTGCTGTGCGCACTCTGGACCCACTTCGATGATATAGATGTTTCATCCGGTGGTTTCTCCAACGGAGAGCTTTACGTTTCCTTCAGTACCGATGGCGGCGTAACCTGGGATGATCCCGTTAATGTGACTAACTCACCCACTCCGGGTTGCCTGCCGGGTGATTGCGACAGCGATCATTGGTCATCAATGGCGCCGATTGTAGATGAAAACCTTTATATCTCATTTATTGAGGATAAAGATGCCGGCGGGATACCTCAAGACGAAGGCGCAGCGACTCAAAACGCGGTGCGTTACTTTACCATTGCCAATCCCTACGCACCGACATCCGTTGACGATAATACAAGTGCGCCATTGCAATTCGAGCTGGTTC
The DNA here is from genome assembly GCA_014730175.1 of Candidatus Zixiibacteriota bacterium. Classification (GTDB taxonomy): domain Bacteria; phylum Zixibacteria; class MSB-5A5; order UM-FILTER-46-8; family UM-FILTER-46-8; genus WJIR01. Next base: position 564 of record WJIR01000136.1, on the reverse strand, counting down.
AGAACTATCCCAATCCCTTCAACGCCTCGACTAACATACAATACTCCCTCGATAAATCCGCAAGGGTCGAATTGAAGGTTTATAATTTATTGGGTCAGGAAGTGGCGACACTTGTAAACAAGAAGCAGGATTCCGGAGAGCATACGGTAAGTTGGAATGCTTCCGATTGTACATCCGGGATTTATTTCTATAAACTTATCACAGGAGATTATACCGAAACACGCCGAATGGCATTGATAAAATAACAGTATCGCAGGGGCAGCCCTTGCGGCTGCCCGAGTTTACCCCCCATAACTCAATGCAGCACAGTCAATACGTAGAAAGCATCAATCCACTGCACCCCTAAGCCTTTAATATATAATGAATTAAACTGCCAAATAAATCTCAGGATTTTTCAAAAAAAACCAAAATTCTTCGGCGAAATCGGGAACAATATGCTCTTTCGTGCGTGTTAAACAACATACATGACAACAATGGTCAAGATTTAAACTTGGAAATGAGGAGATTTGTTAAAATGAGAAGATCAGGCTTAATTGCATTAGCGTTAGTACTTGCATTAGCGCT
>WJIR01000135.1 GCA_014730175.1 Candidatus Zixiibacteriota bacterium | reverse complement strand
TGTCTGCTGAGCGCCCGGGTAATATCTTCTTTCCAACCCTTCGATATAAGCCTTTATGGTATCTCCTAATGGAGTAGACTTCCCATCCGTATCAAGAATGTTAGCTGGAAATGTCTCCGCTCGTTTAATGATCTGATCGACCTTATTCATAGGCGTAGGATATCCTTTGTGGCCGTTTGGGGGCGTAGGCAAAGGTACAACATTCTTCTTGTATGCGGAGAACCAATGCGCAAATGTAGCGCCGCTGTCAACAAAGGTTGGGACTCGATTAAGGAATTCCTCAATTTTTTCGTCTTCCAAATCATCCCAGTTTTCGGATAAAAAGAGGTGATCGGGATCCTCCCATCTTACCCATACATAGAGTGAACACAACACCTGCATTTCACTCCATGGCGGAAAATCAATTTGCATTCCCCATATCAACTGTTCCTTTATCGTATAATCGCCCGTTCCATAAACCAGAGAATCCACCGGGAAGTTATATCTGGGGCCCCGTGTTTCCATTATACTCCAATCTACGTTGCGATTAGTATTACAGAAGGTCTTAAGTCTATGGGCAATTTCGGCTGCTTCCGTTTCCGTCAGGCTTTCGCCGTAACAATGGAAATCAATGCAGTCCACTAAAGGCGGGAATGAGCCTGCATTTAAGATACTGTCAACTGACCGGACGACGAATGTGTCGTTAGTAGCGCCGGTGTCAGGACCCGCAAAGGCGCCGAAGAAAATATAAGCGTCATTATTTGCCTGTTTAATTTCGTGCGCAGCCCAGTAACACTGTTCGGCAAAATCCTCAGGAGTTGCCATCCAGTTGTCTGCTAAACTGTCATTAGACCATTTTAAATCAGGTTCATTGTGAAGTACAAAATGGTCAACTCCTCGCGCTTCTAAACTCTCCGCTAACATAAAACAGAAATTCTTGAAGGTGTCTACGTAGGCGGTATCAACTTTATAAGTTTTGTAATCGTGTACTTCTTCCATGTAGGAATCGTGATAAAAGCCGATTTTAATTATCTTGGTCACATCTTCCGAACTTGGCACATACGACAGAAGCGTATCCGCGAGTTTTCCATAGTCATTTCGGTTACTATCAAGAACTTCATCCATCCATGCCCAGGTAGCGCCAAACCGGAATGAGGTGATGCCGGTTGTGTCAATGTAATCGTTATCCACTTTGGGAACGGGCTGCCAATCAATACTGTATGAAGTTCCGATTTTTTGCGCTGAAGATATAACTGCAAGAAATGAGATTGCCATTAAAATGGATACTCCCAAAGCTATTATCTGAGAATTTGTATTCTTCATTATTATAACCCTTTTTCCAAATTAAACAAGGTTTTTCCTTAATCCATTGTTAGCTTGTCACTTCCCTCCTTTCTTCTTGATACTGTTTGAGATTTGATGAATTTTTCAGCGGATAAAATTTCAAAATCGATTCCAGCCTTATGTTATATTATATTCGTAAAGATACACCCCCCCCGGAATTGTCAAGGATTATTTTAAGATTGTGCGGAGCGTAATTTATTCGATCGGGTGCGGCGACCTGACCGCACAACTCATGTGGCGTCAGGTCGCCGCACCTGACGCTTTTCTGTCGGGTGAGCGTACCACCCGACAGCACAACTACAAGCCTTCGGCTACAGGTCTTCGCCGGAAGCGCTCAGGTCAGGCGACCCGACCGTACTTTGAATAATGTCGGGTTTCTACATTCGGCTGTCGCAGAATTCCGGAACCCGACATACCGTTGGCTGAAGGGAGGATGGATTGCCTTGTCGCATGGTTTCTCATAATAACCGTGGATATCAGGCGAAGTCCCAATGCAGAAATCCTCAATAAGTTCTTGACTATCTTCGCCTCAGCGAACTTATTATTTCCTTTGAAATTATAATGAAAGAGAATCAACGAAAATTATATAAATCAAACGGAGGTCATAATGGGTAATTTCAGAATACCTTTTCCTAATAACGAACCGGTTTATTCTTATGCACCCGGAACCAATGACCGGGAGAAGATAGTCCAGGCGATCAACGAACTTAAAGAGCAATCGCTTGATATACCTATGGTTATCGGGGGAGAAGAAATTCGCACCGATGATAAAGTCGAGATAAAATCCCCGCATGATCATTCGTTAGTATTGGGCAATTATTATCGCGGCGGCGAAAAAGAGATCAGGATGGCGGTCGATTCGGCTTTGGAAGCCTGGAAAGAGTGGTCTGAGTTCCCTTGGGAGCACCGGGCTGCGATTTTCTTGAAAGCAGCCGATCTGCTGACCGGTCCGTATCGTTATAAAATGAACGCCGCAACCATGCTGGCTCACAGCAAAACAATATTCCAATCGGAAATCGATGCTGTTTGTGAGTTGGCGGATTTCCTACGATTCAATGCCTTTTATATGCAGGAGATATACGATATCCAGCCGGAAAATGCTCCTCTGATCTGGAACCGTCTGGATTACCGTCCCCTCGAAGGCTTTGTTTTTGCCGTAACTCCGTTTAATTTCGTATCGATCGGAGGTAATTTGCCCACTTCGCCGGCGATGATGGGCAACGTAAGTGTTTGGAAACCTGCATCAACCGGAGTTTATTCCGCTCATATCTTCATGCAAATCTTAAAAGAGGCGGGATTGCCGAATGGCGTGATAAATATGATAACTGCTCGCGGGGCTGATATCGGTGAATTAGTCCTGAAAAATCCGCATCTTGCTGGTGTTCATTTCACCGGAAGCACTGCGGTATTTCATAATATGTGGCAAACAATAGGCGAAAATATTGCCAATTATAAAACCTATCCGCGAATCGTGGGTGAAACCGGCGGAAAGGACTTCATTTTCGTTCACGAATCGGCAGATCCGCAGGAAACGGCGACCGCAATTACTCGCGGGGCTTACGAGTACCAGGGGCAGAAATGTTCGGCTGCTTCCCGCGCTTATATCCCTGAATCACTATGGCCTGAAATTAAAGAACTTATCATTAAGGATGCCGAAGAGATTAAGATGGGTTCGCCGGAGGATTTCAGCAACTTCGTGAATGCGGTAATCGATAGGGGAGCTTATGATACAATCGTGGCTTATATCGATTACGCCAAGAAATCCAACGATGCGGAAATCCTATTCGGTGGCGATTATGACAATTCGAAAGGATATTTCATATCCCCGACCGCGGTTGTAACCAAGGACCCGCATTTTAAGACCATGGAAGAAGAGATTTTCGGACCTGTGTTCACTCTTTATATTTACAAAGATACCGACTTCGAAAAGACACTGCATCTTTGTGATGAAACCTCGCCATACGGGCTCACCGGCGCCGTGTTTGGGCGTGATCGCAAGGCGGTTAAGCTTGCTGAGAAGATTCTGCGTCACGCGGCAGGTAATTTCTATATCAATGACAAACCTACCGGCGCGGTTGTGGGTCAACAACCATTCGGCGGCAGCAGAGCATCAGGCACCAATGATAAAGCCGGAAGCTATCTGAATCTTATCCGCTGGTCATCACCGCGGGCGATAAAGGAGAATTTCGTTCCGCCCAAAGATTTCAAGTACCCGTTTATGGGGTAGGCGCAAAGCTTAACCTGGTGACAGAGCGGACAATCGTCAATGCGAAAGCGCTGACGGCAATAGGCTGAGAGACAGTGTCGGGTGGAGCCTTTCGACAGCGCGCCCGCCAGGTGGGGGCAGCCGATGGTACGGTCAGCGATAAGAGCTTTTAAGAAGTCATTGTTATCCGTTTACTTTTAGTGATTGCCGGAGAAGATTCGGGGTAATATGCGAATAGCCGGAGATAAAGTCATATTATCAGCGGCAAAAATCCTACATTTATAAATTTATCATCAGATAATAATTGTAAAAATATTCGTAATTGTTTATATTCAGCATTCGATAAGCAAAGATTTAGCCTGCCCTTAAATCATGGAGGTGAATGTGAACTCTGCGAATATACCAAATGTCATCCGGAATTATATCAATGGGGAATGGGTATCATCCTCATCGGATAAGTTCCTGGATATTATCAATCCGGCAACAGGCGATGTGATATCTCAAACGCCGTTATCGAGATCGGAAGAATTTAACAACGCTGTTCAAGCGGCAAAGGATGCATTTCCATCATGGAGAAGAACTCCTCCTGTTGTACGCGCTCGGTATTTCTTCAAATTGAAGGAGTTGTTAGAAAGGAATTTCGAGGATATTTCGAAAATCCTCACGATGGAAAACGGCAAAACCTTGATTGAATCCAAAGGTTCGGTAAGGCGAGGCATCGAAAATGTGGAAGTTGCCTGCGGGATACCTACCACTATGCAGGGAGATAGTCTCGAGGATATCGCCGAAGGGATCGATTGCACCGTGTTCCGCCAGCCGATGGGAGTATTCGGTTGTATCAC
>WJIR01000134.1 GCA_014730175.1 Candidatus Zixiibacteriota bacterium | reverse complement strand
GATCATCAATCGGGCACTGACAGGATCGCGGAGGTTGCCAAAGATATCGATTGCGATTTGGTAATCAACGTGCAGGGAGATGAGCCGCTTATTCCACCGGAACTGATCGACAAAATAATCGAACATTTTGAAAGGGATAACAAGTTGCTCTGCGCAACCGCCGCTTGCGTCTTCAACGATGAAAAAGATGTTAACTCACCTGATATGGTTAAGGTGGTGGTGGATAAGAACTGGAATGCCCTTTATTTTTCCCGCGCCGCCATCCCTTACCCGGCTGAACTTGACAAAGGGAAGCTCAAACAGATAAATTCAGATTGGAAGGGGCGCCTTCGTCATATCGGTATCTATGCTTTCCGCAAGGAGACTTTGATGAAGTTCGTGGAGCTGGAGCCTTCTCCTTTGGAAAAGCTGGAACATCTGGAGCAATTGCGATTGCTTGAAAACGGCATAAAAATCAAAGTGATACTGACCGATTATCATCCCATAGCGGTGGATACGCCGGAGGATATAAAACTGGTATTAAAAGCACTAACAAACGAATCCAAATAACGTTTTTCTCGTAAGAGATTATATCAAGCGTAATCTATTTCCTGAGGTTTAATATGAATAAAATCACACGACGAAAATTCATCCGGATGGGAGCGCAGGGGGTGGCGTTAGCTGCCGTGCCTGTGGTCTTCAAAGCCGATCCGCTGAAAGCATTCTCCAACGCATTGGCCGGAAGCGATAAGCTGCATGATTATTACCAGCATTTCGGAGTCGATGAATCGGTAATCAGAGAGGTGATCGCCGCCGCCATGTCAAAAGGTGGCGATTTCTGCGATGTTTATTTTCAGCACAATATAAACAATTGGGTGGGGCTGGAGGATGATGCCGTTAACCAGGCTTATACCAGGGTCGATTTCGGAGTCGGCATCAGGGTGGTCAAAGGAGACCAAACCGGCTTTTCATTCACCGAAGAGATTTCGCCCAAGGCGATGAAACTTGCCGCCAAAACAGCGGCGAATATCGCCGATCAGACTCAAATAGCCCCTCCCCATCAATTCGATTTTCACGCCACGCCCAATTATTATAGGATAAAAACCAACTGGGAGGATGTCGGAATCGAACGGAAGATTCCCCACCTGCAAAAAATCAATGACCGGATTGTATCCAGGGATAGTCGCATCATAAAATCGCAGGTATGGTTATCCGATGAAAGCAGCTATGTTTTAATTGCGACTTCCGACGGCAAGGTGGTCTGCGATTATCAGCCAATGTCCAACATCAGCGTTTCCTGTGTTGCCGAGCAGAATGGGAGAAAAGAACAGAATGGATTTTCCTATTCCGGCAGATACGGTTTCGAATATCTGACTCCGGAGAGAACGGCGCACCTGGCGGATGAATCTGTAAGGCGCACCATCGAACTATTCGATGCCGTAAAACCCGAGGCGGGTGAGATGGAAGTGGTGCTGGCGGCGGGGCGTTCAGGGATACTTCTCCACGAAGCTATCGGGCACGGAATGGAAGCCGATTTCAACCGGAAGGGCATATCGATTTATTCCGACAAAATGGGTAAGCCGATCGCTGAGGATTTCGTGACTATCGTTGATGACGGAACCAATGAAAACGAACGCGGATCGATAAATATCGATGATGAGGGAAATGACACGGAGAGAACTGTCCTGGTCGAGAAAGGTATCCTGAAGAGCTACCTGCATGACAGGATATCCGCCGATTATTACAAGGTCAAGCCGACCGGCAACGGACGCAGGCAATCGTTTCGTTATGCCCCTATGCCCCGCATGAGAAACACCTATATGCTTCCGGGACCCCATGATAAGGATGAGATAATCGCCAGCGTGAAGAAAGGATTATATGCCGAATCCTTCTCCAACGGTGAAGTGCAGATCGGCGCTGGAGATTTCTCATTCTACGTACAATCCGGATATCTCATCGAAAACGGCAAATTAACTGCGCCGGTGAAGGATATAAATCTCATTGGTAACGGTCCTGAAGTGCTGACCAATGTAGTGCTGGTCGCCAACGACCTGAAATTCGCCGAAAGAGGCGGTACGTGCGGTAAAAATGGCCAGTGGGTGCCGGTATCGCTGGGCTTACCTACGGTCAAGGTTTCATCTATTAATGTGGGTGGGGTATCCTCATAAAACAAATGATGGATATATCTCGATAACTGCAAATTACGGGAAATCATGTTATGAATAATAAAGAAAGATTAGACTTAGCCAGATGGGTTGTTCATAAGGCAATGAGGCAAGGCGCGGATGAGGTATCTGTCAATATCTCCAATACACGCGAAGTGGGCGTGGGGATACGGGATGGCGAAATAGAGAATTTGGAGGAATCGACTCGGAATTCTCTCAACCTCTCCATCTATGCCAACAGCCGATACTCAAATCATTCCACCAATGACTTGAGAAAGCAGTCGCTGGAAAAACTCATCGATGAAGCGGTGTCAATGACCGAGTATTTGAGCCAGGATCCTTATCGCAGTTTGCCCGATCCCGAATATTATGAAGGACAGAAAAGCAAAGAACTCCGCATACGCGATTCGGCTTTCGACGAACTCTCTTCGGAGAAGCGTATTAAATACGCTTTCGAGATCGAGAAGGCGG
>WJIR01000133.1 GCA_014730175.1 Candidatus Zixiibacteriota bacterium | reverse complement strand
GTCGGGGCGAATCCACCCTCTCCCCCCGATAAAATCGGGGGGAGAGGGGAAAAGGTAGGAATAAAATGATTCTTATAATTGGAAAATATCCACATAGTTCCCCTTCTCCCATTTCCCGATCACATCGGGAGGAGAAGGGGTCAGGGGATGAGGGGGGTTGTCGTGGCGTCAGGTCGCCGCACTTGACGCCTTTGCTGTCGGGTACGGCGACCCGACAGCACCCCGTGATGAACCCCGAAGGGCAAGCCTTCGGCTACGTAATATGGATGTAGGGTTTCTCCATTCGGCTGTCGCCGGATTTCGGAATCCGACCTATATCGGTTTATGCTATCAGGTGAGGGGATCTGTCGGTGTGGTTTGTGTGAAGTTCATCCGAGGGCTTTCTTGGCGCGGTAGAAAAGCAAAAGGAGGTCTTTCGACCTCCTTCTGCGGTATTCCGGTGCTGCAGTAATCTTAAGCAGCAATTAGAATAGTTTTACTTCAACAGGGTCATGCGCTTGGTGAATACTTCGTCTCCGGCGTTCAGTTTATAGAAATAAACTCCGCTGGAGAAGTTAGCAGCATCCCAAACCACATTATGAATACCTGCTTCCTTTTTGCCATTTACCAATGTGGCAACTCTCTGACCCATAAGGTTGTAAACCTCCAGGTTCACGTTACCTGCAACAGGGAGCTCGAATGTGATTGTTGCCGAAGCATTGAACGGATTCGGATGGCAACCAACTAATGTTACCTGCTCGGGAATGATCTCTTCGCCGAAGAATGCGCCTTCGATACCCCATTCGGTGGCGCCGTCAGCTATACGAGCGCCGGTAACCGTGAATGGGAAGGAGAAGGAGTCACATTTCTCGGACGGGCGATCACCGCAGTAGGCTATATAATCATAGGTTCCCTGCGGGGCGAATCCCGGTACGTTCTGCGATGTGTGGGCAGATAGGAACTGTCCGGGGTTCAACGGGATATTGTTGAATCCGAACTGATTGAAATAGTAACCCTCATATTTCACACCGCCCCATACATCCGTGGTGATCGGATCGGGAGTTGGATTCGCGATTATACCGGTTAATCCGAAGCTTCCGCCCGGAGGAACAATCACCGGATCATCGTCCGGGATCATACCAACATCGCAGCACGGAACAACGACATCGGTCGGAGTTACATTGACGCGAATCATAATATCGGAAGTTTCGCGATGGCGATCCGGAGCCAATCCGCCGGTATATTCCCATCCGCGATAGGAGAACGGTAAGGTTGCCGATTCGTCCAGACCGAAGTAGAAGGTGCTTTGGGTCTCGGCAATTCCGATAGCAAAGATCTTGCCATCTTCTATGTAGATGTTATCTGCGCTGAAATCGATCTCCACGAAACCGGTATCGTTGGTAGTGACACGAACGGTGTCAGCCGCCAGGATATCGCCGGGATTACCGGTTCCATCATCGTCCATCAGCCAGACATGGAGATTGCCGGCTAAGGTTACGGAGTTGATGTTCACGCTTGCGGTATTCACGTTCACCGGAAGTGCCGGGAAGTCGAATTCATTACCGAAACCTGAGAAGTCACCATTCCATGCCAAGCCGTTTTCGGCGGTGTTGTCATCATACAACAGATCAACGGGCACATCCTGCTGGATAGAAACCACGCGCAACTCGGCTCTCTTGGAGTTATTCAAGGGAACTTCGTCACCGCTCAAATAAGTACGTGCATCGCAACGGTACTGGTCTGCCTGAGTGGGAGTGAATCCAGGGAATTCCACATATACGGATGTGGAAGCCGGGATAGGATCGCTTATGGTGATAGTATCCTGATATACGGTTGAATTACCGGCGTCCTTAACGGTTAAGACAACATCGAAGTTGTTTTCAACTTCGGTACCGTAATTGGAAACCTGTACTTCAATCGGAGTCATCTGGTTGATCGGTACGATATTCGCCTGGTTATCATCGTTAAACAGGCTCCTTGGGCCAACGTCATGTAACGTGAACTGGGGATCCGGTTCGGGATGGAAACGCAATGCCAGGCCATCATGGTACAAGTGAGAAACCGGAGCATTATCCCTTAAGTATGAATGACCGATTCCACCTGTAATATCCTCGATACCGATGATGTTTTTATTCTCACCGTTGGAATCCAGGAAATTACCATTCTGTTCACCATAGTAAACTGTAAGCGAACTATCGGTGGCGTCCAAGACCAACTGGAACGTATGCGTGCTGTCGATGAAATTAAACTCGCCAAAGTCCTCCCACTGCACGACAAAGCTGTCTACATTGTTAGTCCAGTAATAACAATGCGGGTTGCCGCGGCTGGGATCAAGGTCGCCTGTCAGCGGGCAAACCAGGTCATTGGGCTGTCCCGGATACGGGAGATCGCTGAACGGATGGGCGTAGTTGGCATTGGATGAGAACGAGATGTAACCGTTGGATCCGATCCACATACGGTTTACTTCGTACCAGTAGTACGGGAAGTCAAATCCCATCGGGATGGGACCAACGTTATTATCGTCACCCAATCCGTCGGTTATCTCTACGCCGATTCCCGAAATCTCAAACCATTCGTAGGGAACGGTACCGCCGCCATCGTTATCGTACCAGGAATATCCGTATTCATCAGGCTGAGAACTGCTGTCGCAGACTACCGGAGTTGTTCCCCACACGTGATCTTGTAAATTTGCCGCCATGGCTGAACCACAAGCGAACGTAAGTGCTAAAAGCAGAATCAAAATTCTCTTCATCAGACACTCTCCTTCTGTATCATGTTTAAATCTAATTTGGTTAATAACAAAAACAAGTACTTATATATATCTCACCTCCTTCTGGATAAATTGGGTTGCGTTTAGGTTTTAATAGAACTGACATATTTGCAGATTGTAGCTGCCGTTTAAATTAAGGCGTAAAATGAACATCCAAGTATGTCTACAACTCATCCCTGTGGATTAAATAATCTTGTTGGCAATTATTAAATCAATCGTAGAACCAATAATTAAAGAAAATGCCAATGTTACTATACAAAGATCACCCCCCGTTTGTCAAGTAATATTTCTTGTTTTAGAAATTTCCTTAAAACCAATTAAATTCTAAATCTAATACAATTGCCAATATGTGTATGCAACAGGAATATTCGAATCGGTTTAGCAGGGAAAACCGCTGATCGGATATACTTCGAGCCCGGTATCTGGGAAATGTTAATATAGCCGAATATACAACGATTGGAGCTTGACATTTGGGACGTTTTTTACTATTTTATTAGAAACAAGCGTGTTAATTTCTACGGTAGGTTATTTGTCCCAAATTTCAATTTTCAAAAATGTTATTATTTTCACAAACATTCGGTGTGTCAGCTTAAGAATCGTTCTTTTTTTATAATAAATTGCTTAGCGAAAATAACTCCTGATTTCCAAAACAACTAACTTTAATGAAAGGATGCCGCGTATGAAGGTTATCTATCAAACCCTGACGATTTTGCTCGTCCTTAGTTTCGCGGGTTTAGCCTCAGGAGAGGTTATTACCTTTGATAATCCCTGGGGACAAGCAGGATTTAATTTAGTTAATCAAGGCAGCAATGGAGTGGAGATTGTATACTCTATATCCGGCATGGCGCTTGAGGATTTAGACGTAAATGGGCAGGTGATGAAGACCGTCCATATTCCCGGCGTTATTCTACCGAATAATGAGGGCGCTCCCAATCTCCCCGGGCAGGGACGTGTTATTGCCATTCCTGAGGGCGCGAATGCACAATTCCGGGTTGTGGATTACGAGACGGTCAGTTATTCGAACATAGATCTTGCGCCTGCTGCCAAGATCCCGTTTGAAAATGATGATTCCCCGCCGGTTTATAAGAAAGACCGGGGGATCTATTCACAAAATGCGTATTATCCCGAAAGCGCCGTGATGATTTCAGAACCGGCGGAGATGAGAGGGGTCGATTATGTATCATTGGGTATCACCCCATTCCAGTATAATCCGGTAACCAAAGAGCTGCTGGTATACAAGAATATACGCGTTCAAGTCGATTTTATCGGCGGCAACGGTCATTTCGGTGAAGACCGTTTAAGAAGCCGTTACTGGGAACCGATTCTGCAGCAGAATATCTATAATTACGCATCGTTGCCCAAAGTTGATTTCGACCGGAAGTCCAATAGCGATACCGAAGATTATGAATATATCATAATCGTTCCGGACGATCCCGATTTCCTGGCATGGGCTGACACTTTGAAAGCCTGGCGTACATTGCAGGGAATCAGAACCGGAGTGGTTACATTGTCCGAAATCGGCGGGAACAACTCCGCATTAATCGAGAACTACATAGACAATGCGTACTACAACTGGGATATTCCGCCGGCGGCAGTACTTCTGTTATCCGATTATCAGAGTTCCGGTCTGGCTTACGGAATTACTGCGCCTGTTTATGATTACGGATATTATGCCTGTGTATCCGACAACTTCTATGCTGATGTTGATAGTGATCATCTTCCCGACGTCATCCTTGCCAGAATGACAGCGCAAAACAACACACATCTTTCCACTATGATCACCAAGATGCTGGACTACGAGCGCAATCCACCTACGGCCCCGAATTTCTACGATGAGCCGATAACGGCGGGTGGATGGCAAACCGAACGCTGGTTTATCATCTGCACCGAAATTTGCTGGGGCTATATGCACAACGTGCTGGGTAAGAATCCGGTGCGCGAGTATGCTATATATTCGGGAAGTCCCGGAAACCAGTGGTCAACCAATCCCAACACCTATATGCTACTCGATTATTTCGGTCCCGACGGTTTGGGATACATTCCGGACACGCCCGGACATCTTAATGACTGGGGAGCAAACGCTACACGGGTGAACAATGATATCAACAGCGGCGCATTCATGCTGCTGCATCGCGACCATGGCGGCGTATCGGGATGGGGCGAACCGGATTATGATATCGGCGATCTCGGAGGCTTGAACAATGATATGTATCCCTTTGTATTTTCCATTAATTGCCTCACCGGAAAATATAATTCCGGCAGCCAATGTTTCACCGAAGCCTTCCATCGTATGGATCACGGCGCTTTAGGTTTAACCGCTGCCAGCGAAGTATCATATTCATTCGTTAATGATACTTATATATTCGGACTGATGGACTGCATGTGGCCTGATTTCGATCCAGGATACGGGGATGCCGACCTGGTAGGCGCGGAAAACCTGAGACCCAGTTTCGCGAACGCTTCCGGAAAGTATTATCTCCATGCTTCCAACTGGCCATATAATCCGGACAACAAAGATGAGACATATTATCTCTTCCATCATCATGGCGATGCCTTCATTACCATGTATTCGGAAGTTCCGCAGGAGCTAACCGTATCGCATTCCAACATCTTATTCAGTGGTTTCAACTACTTCACGGTAACAGCCGATGAGGGCGCACTGATCGGTTTGAATGTTAATGGCGAGATTATCGGCGTAGCTGAAGGAACCGGCGGTCCGGTTGATGTACCGATAACACCGCAGTTGCCGGGCGAAACCATGACCGTGACCGTAACCAAGGCGAACTACTATCGCTATGAACAACAAGTCGACATTATCCCACCCGAAGGATACGGGGTATTCGAAGGTTACGTAACCGATCTGGTTAGCGGCGATGGTCTTGAAGGTATGGTAACCGTAACCAACCGCGATCCTCAAATTGTGGCGCATTGTCAGCCCGACGGATACTATTATATGTATGTGCCCGCCGATACTATCTGGCAGTTGAGAGCGGAGTACACCGATGATTACCTGCCGTCTTTTGCCGAAAACTCGGTCACTGAAGATGATACGGTTACCCAGGACTTCCAATTGGAGCCGAAAGTCGAGGTTATCCTGATGGCATCTTTCGGAAATCCAATGGATGTTTCTTACAGAACATTCTATTTCCATGGAAGCTGGGATAATGACGGTTTCTATGATCCTAACTGGTCTTCTACGTTCTCTCCGATGAAAGACGATGGAGTAGCGCCGGATCAGATCGCCGGAGATGGTGTCTTCACCGGATCCATCCTGTTAGCCACCGATGTCCAGAACACGTATAGCTGGGCGGTTTATTCCGAGGATTATGTCGGCGAGGATGCCAAGCTGCAGGAAGGCGCCGACTTCCAGATTCTCAGCCCGGATGATCCGCCGGTGGTTCCTGTACTCGAAGTCAATCCTTCCGGTAACGAGAACAACTGGACTTTAACATTCTCCGATATAACCGGAAACGAAGTTGACTTGATTCCGGGCTACGGAGGCGATCCGACTATCTGGTATAAGAACATATTTATTCCCCAGGGCTACACTATACAGTTCTTTATCAAGGTTATGCACTCGGATGTGGCTGCATACGGTCAGGGCGGACCCGGAGGTCCGAGGTTCGAATTCACACCTCCACAGGGCGGAAGCTATACCATATACTTCAGCGATGAGACCGATATCGGTTCGGCGGGAGCCAGCTTGATAGCGTCTCCTTCATGGGTGGAAGCCGACTTAATGCCGGGGGGTAGCGCCACGCGCGAATTCGTTCTTCGTAACGAAGGCGGCCTTGATGTAAACTTCCAGATCCCGGATGATTTCGGCGATAATAAGGAAGCGACGACCACCGCTCCCGATCCTGGTCCTTATACCAGTTACGAGTACACCGGGCCGAAACCAGCGTCACAGGATGAACCGGTAGGCGAACCGGTAATAACCGGACAGGGCGGACCGGATGAATACGGATACAAATGGATCGATTCGAACGAACCGGGCGGACCGGAATATAACTGGGTCGATATAACCGGAATCGGGACGCCGATTAGCATGTCCGATGACGATAATGAAGGACCTTTCGACCTGCCGTTCAGTTTCAATTTCTACGGCACCAATTTCAACAGCTTCAGAATATGCTCCAATGGCTGGATCAGCTTTACTTCGACATCGACCGATTATTCCAATGATCCGATACCATCGTCCGGAGCTCCCGATAACCTTATAGCTCCGATGTGGGATGATTTCAATCCCAGCACAGGCGGGATGGTATACTACTATACCAGCGCCGACTCCGCTATCGTAGCATGGGTGAATGTCCCTCATTACTACAATTCCGGTTCGTATACTTTTGAGGTAATTATCACCAGCGGAAACGCTATCTATTATCAGTATGAGAGCCTGAACGGCGATCTGAACTCGGCAACGGTGGGTATCCAGAATGCCAACGGTACCGACGGATTGCAAGTTGTTTACAACTCGAGCTATCTGGAGGACGGATTAGCAGTCAGATTGGCTGCCGGTTGGCTTGATGTGGAACCGATGAGCGGCGTTATTCCCGCCGGGGGCGAGATGACGATAACCGCTATGATGGATGCCGGCGCTCTTACTGTCGGTGACTACGAAGCTCTAATCACGGTCAATGCCTGGGATGATATGCATGAATTACCCAGCCTGGAAATTCCTGCATATCTGCATGTGCTTAATCAGCTTCCTACTCTGAGCCTTGCTATGCATCCGGATTCCGAACCGGTGCAGATAGTGGGCGGCAGCAGTTTTGATTATGACCTCATGGTGACCAACAACGCTCAGGGCGGAACCAGTTACGACGGTTGGCTGATGCTGACGCTGCCCGACCAGAGTACATACGGTCCATTGGCAAGGATTAACAATGTCCCTATCGGAGGCGACCTGACTCAGTACTACGAACTTGCGCAGTTTGTACCGGGATTCGCGCCCTTGGGTGATTACATCTATCACTCTTATGTAGGCGATTATCCCTCTTACATAATCGATGAAGCCTCCTTCCCGTTTGAAGTCATCCAGGGAACGCTTGGACGCGGGATTAACGATTGGACCGTGAAGGGATTCGATGCCGGTGAATTAGCCGGTGAACCCGGCGAGAATTTACTCCCCACGGAGTATTCACTCTCCCAAAATTACCCGAATCCGTTCAACGCTCAGTCGATAATTAATTACGCCCTGCCGCAAGCCGGCAAGGTGGAATTAAGCGTTTACAACCTGTTGGGACAGAGAGTTGAGACACTGGTCAATACTCAGCAGCCGGCAGGTTATCACAGCATTACCTGGGATGCGTCTCAGTATGCATCCGGTATCTACTTCTACAAATTGAACGCCGGCGACAGGCAATTCGTGAAGCGGATGATGCTGATAAAATAAAAAGAGTATCGTACTCTCAGGGCGACTCTCATAGTCGCCCTTTTTTATTATGTATTGCCTGATCCTCTTCGTTTAGGTTTAACCTTGACAAACAGAAAGTGTTCTTGTATAATTATAGTGTATATAGAGATTCTTCTTTGACTTCAGCATATTGGAGGTGGTATGTACAGAAGCATTCATTTAGCCATCATTATCGTATGGTTGTTCGGGAGTAGTGCGCTGGCGGAACCGGGTGATATTATCTGGGGAAATTGGTATAATGACTATGGAAAACAATATGCTTACAGCATGGAACTTACTAAAGATGACGGAGCGATTATAGCCGGTTTTATGTGGGAAACGATGGGATATACAGGTTGCAACATCTATATAGTTAAAACTGATGCTGAAGGGAATGTGGAATTTAATAAGGAGATTGGCGAACGCTGGGACTATGAATTGGCAAACTGTATTGCAAAAACCGAAGGAGGATACATAATTACAGGATTATATGATGGTTATATTTCATTTATACAAGAGCTTCTATTGATGAAAATTGACTCTAACGGTAACAAAGAATGGAGCAGAACCTATTGTGATAATACGGCGGAAGGAAATTCCGTTTCGGTAACTGATGATGGTGGATATATAATAACCGGTTCTTCTGTTGTTGGTGATAATTCAGAGATGGCTCTTCTAAAAACTAATTCCTATGGTGATTCTTTATGGTCAGCGGCTTACGGTAGAGAAGGGAACGATGCGGGTTACTCAATCCGCATATTAGAAGATAAGGGTTTTATTATAGCTGGTTCTATACAATCATCTGGAAGAGAAGATCTGGATTTTTATGTAGTAAGAACAGACTCAGTTGGTAACTTAATATGGGAAAATAGCTATGGCGGCACGGGTGATGAAATAGCCTACTGCATACAATTGTCTGAGGATGGAGGATATGCGATGACCGGTTCTACCACATCATTTGGTGCCGGAGGTACCGATATCTATGTTGTTAAAATAGATAGCTTGGGTAACATAGAGTGGGATGAAACTTATGGTACTACTGGCGAGGATTTAGGCTACTATTTAGAGCGCGCTTTTCCTGAGGGATATATAATAAGCGGGTATGTTAGCTCCAATTCAATTGATGCATATTTAGTAAGGATAGACCAAATGGGTAATGTGATTTGGAGCAGAAATTATGGCGGTTGGAATAAGGACCGCGGCCGTTCGGTAAGGCAAACAAGCGACAGAAACTTCTTACTCGCCGGAACAACTTACTCATTCGGAAATGGTGAAGCAGACTTTTATTTACTCAAAATCGAGGGTGAATATGGATATGAATTCTGTTGCGAGATTTCCATGCAATATGATGACCCAATTATAGTCCCTCCTGGCGGATCATTTGACTACAGAGGGATTTTAGTAAATCCCAATGAAGAGCCGGTGGTAACTGATGTCTGGGCAGGAGTCAAGTATGACGGCGAATTTTATCAAACACTAAACTTTGTGGGAAACGAACCATTACAACCGAGCCAGTTTATAACGCGCAACATTACCCAGAATATACCATACTATGCCCCGCCGGGGGAATATACATATATCGCATACACCGGAGAGTATCCGCTTCCCTGTGATTCATTCTGGTTCGATTTCACCGTAACCAATGAACCTCTCCATAATGGTAGCGACGACTGGAATATATACGAATACAGTGATTACAGCATGCCAACGGCACATTCAATTGACGCGTATCCGAATCCTTTCAACGCTCAGTCGATAATTAATTACGCGCTACCGCAAGCCTGCAAGGTGGAGTTAAGCGTGTACAATCTGCTGGGACAGAGAGTGGAGACACTGGTCAATACTCAGCAGCCCGCAGGTTATCACAGCATCACCTGGGATGCGTCTCAGTATGCATCCGGTATCTACTTCTACAAATTGAATGTCGGCGACAGACAATTCGTGAAACGGATGATGCTGATAAAGTAATTTACCGTAGAGATAGTCCCCTGCGGTGATTAAAATGAACAAGGGGCAGGTGCGAAACCTGCCCCTGCAATTTAACAAGCACGATCTTTCAAATCAGAGCCTTTATCCTTTTCGGAACAAGGCTGGTTGTCGGGTTTCTCCATTCGGCTGTCGCCGAATTCCGAACCCGACCTACTTTGCACAGGCACCCTCACCCGTCTTCGCCTTCGGCGAATCCACCCTCTCCCTCGTCAGGGAGAGGGAAATACGGATTGATAGATCGAAATACTCCGATTATCTGCACCGATAACTATTCGAAAGTTCCCCTTCTCCCATTCAGTGGGAGAAGGGGTCAGGGGATGAGGGGATATATC
>WJIR01000132.1 GCA_014730175.1 Candidatus Zixiibacteriota bacterium | reverse complement strand
TTCTCACTCACTTCGTTCGGAACCCGACCTACGGTGTGGAATATGAATTGCTTCGCTTTCGAGATGAAGTTGGACAATGACTGGTTAAGGCAGCTTTCGAAATGTAACTGACAAAGGAGTCAATATGTCAAAGATAAAAGGTAAGGTTTTCAAATACGGTGATGATATTAACACCGATGTGATCTTCCCGGGAAAATATACTTACACCGTCAGCGATCCCGAGGAGATTGCCAAACATGCCATGGAAGATCTTGATCCCGAGTTCTCAGATAAGGTTGAAAAAGGTGATGTGGTAGTCGGCGGCAAGAATTTCGGTTGCGGCTCCTCGCGCGAGCAGGCGGCGTCGTGCTTGAAATATGCCGGAGTAGGAGCTATCATAGCAAAATCATTTTCTCGGCTTTACTTCCGAAACTGCCTTAATTTCGGTCTACCACCGATAACATCGGAAGAAGCGGTGGACGCTGTGGAAAGCGGTGATGAGATTGAGATAGATCTTACAAATGGTATTATAACAACTTCCAAAGGCGAGTTTACCATACCGCCGTTGCCCGAATCGGCACAAGGAATAATCGAAGCAGGGGGACTGATTCCTTATACTCGCAAACGACTCGGGATAGAGTAGTTGTTTAATAATGCACTAAAAGAACAGGCGCATCTCGATTTTATGAAATCCCCCTCCATAGGGTCTGGTTGTTGCATCACTCGACTCTGATGGATCGGTTTCGGCCGCTACACCGGAGCGCTTCCATGATTTAATCGGAACCGCTTGCGATATAGTGTATTTGATTTCCCAGTTGTGCCACAGGTATTTTGCAGATAAGTGAAGCATACCCGCTAAAAAGCGATGGGTGTTTAGAACATGAGTCTGCTCATCGGTTTTTCCGAATAACAGAAACTCAGGCATCCAGTGCTTTACCCGCGCCGTTGGATAAACATCTACGAGATTAATACCGAAGGCGCCGCTCCATTTTTCGCTCAATGTCCGTTTCATACTCAGATGCAATCTCCACAACTCACCATCGGTCTCCGCAAGAAAATAGCGCCTAAGCCCCAGAAGTTCCGTGAAACCGGATGTGAAGGGCCAGAACTCAAGATGACCTCGACTCATGCCGTTCCAGTGTAAACGCTCCAATTCCACCTTGAATCGATTGTGGTATAAATCAAAATCGCCGGATACGAATAGCCCATCTATGTCGACATCAAAAGCAGTTATCTTGGAAAAAGGATAGGGTGATTTGATTCCATAAGCCATCAAATCGATATGTAATCCACGAGCGCCCAAACTTACTTTAGTAACATCATTATCGTATGTTAATACCCAATGGTATTGATCTCCGCTCCCCCACGGCTCCAGAGATGCGTCAATTTTATTCACCTCATCACGAATCCATTTGGTTCTACTAAACACAAGGCGGGAGTGAAAGGGAACTATGGAAGGCGTTTCAAGATACAGTTTTGATTCTTCCATTACGCCAAACAGACGAATTTCTGCCTGTTCATTATGCCAATGCGCCGATAAACTCGGGCGGAAATAACTCCTTTGCCATAGCGTGCCGATCGCTCCGTAATCACCCGGTTCCCAAACGCCTGAGAAATAAAAGGCGGGAGGAAGACCATTTCTGACTGTGGCTCCAGTTCCGAGTACAAAGGCGTTCGGCTTGAATCGGATATCGAAATCGGTTACCGACCTATCGTCATGGAATGACAGCATCTGGTTTTCGTGATTCAGGAAATTGATTTGACAATGACTATTGTTATTCCTGAGCAAAAACTCCCAGTCCACCGGTGAGTCATTGGAGAGGTATATCTCTCCCTTGAGATTGCGAAGGAAGGAGGCGTTGGATCTCTCCAACGCTCCCTTTCGGTAATAATCCGAATAATATCCAAGTGCAGAGATATATTTATCCGAGAGAGCGTCCTCGGCACCCAATTTTAGCATACCACTTATGCCAACCGAGGATAAATCACCTCCGATATCCCAGCTATCCTTGTCCGCAGATAATAAGTATGCCATTATGGGATCATAACATTGAGCGTTCACCGTTACGCTCGACAAGACACAAAATGATATTGATAGTAAGAAAAGCAGTGATTTAAGCAAATTACCACAACCACCAGGTTTGTGTTTTCTCCCATCCGTCTGCAGACATATCGTTAAGTTCCTTAAATCGGGCATCGGTCATCCCGGGTAATAATCCTCCGAATGTGGGATCCGGTAAAATCCATTCTTCGAAACTATCCGCATCCCAGGTAATAACCGGCACGTACCGGCTGATAATTGCTGTCGAACCGGAGATTGATGTTGCCGCCGAGATCATGTGTGTACCGATTGACAGTGTGTCGCTGAAGCTTATAGAGATGCGTACATTGAAATCATTATCGTCTACAGATTGCACCATATCATTCCAATATGCTTCGAACTCCGGAACATCAATGTTAGAATATGTAACCATGGTATCCAACACGCCATATTCATATTCGGCATAACGATACCAGTAATAGACATCTTCACTATATACTTCGACATTGGCTTCGATCATCCCGCCGCTGGCATAACCAGTCCACTCAACCATCTGCGTATCCACCGAAACCTCATAGGAAGGGAAGAGTTCTTTTAAATCTGTAACCGGCGACCCGAAAAAGGACGATAGGGAGATCTCGACATCCTCATTTTCACCGTTGACATAGAATGTGAACGTTTCCGATGAATTAAGCGCATTTTGCACCATTGGGATATAATGTTTCAATGAATCCAGATTCTGCTGAGTAAGACCATCATTCGGGTCTATCTTGATGAAATCATCTCCCTGGTAATCGCTCTCATTCTCCAGGAAAGTTATTCCGGAATTCAGGTAAGACGCCGCAGACTTCCAGGCTGCTAAAGCTTCGGACATGCGTGACTGACCACCAGTTTGAAGCGTCGCAAAATCCGATCCCTGTGACAGCGCCTGGATCATATCGGTATCGGTATAACCCTCCAGGGACAGATTATAAGCGCAGAAGTGGTAAAGTAAAGCTTTCAGGCAGTTCAAACCGGATAACGTAGCATACACTTCGGTTAAATCTAATTCTACCGGGTCCTCAGCATAGTCCCCCTGCATCTCGCCGGTTACCGTGAATACAAATTCGTCATCTTCGGCAGCATTGCTTAGATACGTAATGGCGCTATTAATGCGCGGAATCACAACGCTGAGAAATATCGATTGTAATTCAGCTACCGTGGGTTCATCCTGATTCGGCATACGGCATAGATTCCGTGTAATTTCCAAAGGCATTCCCAGGGGCATTACCGCCTGGTCGATTCTTAATGTCGGTTTTTCAGTTTCCGGTGGACCGCTCATCGGACCTCCCACCACGAAATAATCATCCGCATCAATGAAATTCTTCCAATCATCGAAAGCCTGCTGTATTTCGTCGTCCTGATTGACCATAAGAACCTCTAACATACCAGCGCCGAAATTAGCCCCGGAGTGGGTGGGGTCCAAATCCAGAGCTTCAAGGTAGAGACTATACGGTTGAGAAAAGTCAATATCGCCCGGCTCCTCAACATCGGTGTTTATCAATGAAAACATGATATCCCCCAGAAGTTCATCGGCTTCGTCAACTTTTTCCTGCGCAGCTTCCTCATCAATATCACCGTTACCATTTGTGATTTCATCCTCGCTGCAACCTATCAGGAAAACAGCAAATCCCAAAAGTAAAAGTAAGATTGAATAACAACATACCGCTTTCATAATTACCTCCGCTTAATTTGTATTAGATTAACATCACGATTGAACACACCCGATTAAAGGCGTATCCAGCACTATACTCCAGCATTTCAGGGAACTTCACGGCAGTTCCGGCTACTCTCAATATTGATATTCCGCCCAGTAGTTGATAAAATAATGCATAATTATATAGATTATGCAACTGTTTTTTTGTGGTCTTTTATTATATTTTACGTATAATAAGTATGATATAATAAAAGGAAATTGGAATGAAGATATTTGTAATTTCGGATATACATTCAAATTTGGAAGCTCTGGAGACTGCACTTAGATATTTCGATCGAATTGATGGAGACAAGAGATTAGTATGTTTAGGGGATATCGTCGGATATGGAGCCGATCCGTCCGATTGTCTAAATCTGATACGCTCCTCAACTGAAGAAATCTGTATGGGAAATCATGACTATGCGGTGATAGATTCGAAGGAAGAGGAGTTCATGAATACATACGCCGTAATGGGCGTGCAATACTCCCGCAGCATCCTGACTCAAGAGCAAAAAGATTGGCTTGGACGGCTCCCATATATAATCGATACTCATGAGGCGGTATATTGTCACGCAACTCCGGTAGTTCCCGAGAGTTGGGATTATATCTTTGAACAATCTGATGCAAATCGTACTTTTCCTTCGATGAAAAAGAATATAGCATTTGTGGGGCATTCTCATATTCAGGGGATATATTCCGAAGGGGAAAACAAACTTAACGATAGCAAAATAATCCTGCCCGATAATTCAAAGAGTATCGTAAATGTAGGTAGTATCGGACAGCCTCGCGATGGAGATTCCCAATTGGCGTTGTCCCTTTATTATCCTGATGATAAGGCGATCAAGAATGTCAGATTAAAATATGATAAGGAAGCCGCGTCAAAAAAAATAATTGATGCGGGTTTGCCGGAGTATCTTGCAATGCGTCTTCTTTATGGAGTTTAGAATCCCCAAACTGAATCATTAATCCGGGCTATTCGTAAAGACTATAGATTCGTCGCAGCCGGAATGTTGAATAGCGTAGTAATCAGGCTCCATTGAGCGAGCTCAAAAGCTTTCTCATCCTCGCAAAATCACTCTCATATACTATGCCGATTGAATCGAGGTTCTCTTGGTAGCCGTTTAATGCTTCTCCGCCAACTATAATAATCACGTCATCTTTTAGGTACCGCCGCAATTTTTTCAGCTCCATTATCGTATTTGATATGGAATTTGTATATACAACGCTCAGGGCTACTACTCGCACATTTTTTTCTCGTACGGCATTAGCAATATCCTCTACAGGAAGGTTTGCGCCCAAATAAATGGGACTCCAGCCCAGAGTGGCGGCGGTTAAGGCGGCAGCCAAGGCTCCAAATTCATGATAGCAATTTGATGGAGTAGCGGCGAGCAAAGCCGTAGATTCGGGATTGGAAGCTTGGCTATTGAGCAAATTCCCCAGAAATGACCGAAAAGCCGCCGATACAAGGTGCTCGTGAACTACTTTGATCTCCCCCTGAGCCCATAGGTCGCCAACTTTTAATAACAAAGGTATTATAATACCACTAATTAGTTTGTTAATGGAAGTGGAAATAGCCGCTTCAGCCAGAATCGAATCAAGCTTAACCTGATCCAGTCTCCTGATAGCATCCAAAGCTGTATCTAAATAATCGATAGGCTCCATTTTATCAAATTCCACGTTGTTACTATCGGCAGTGGCGGATGTACTCCTATCCCATCCGAGGAGCTCCTCAAGGGCTTCGGTGGTCAATCCCGCAACCTGACTAATGCTCTCGCCGCGACGGGAAGCCTCGCCCAATAACTTTAACCTATATATGTCCTCATCGGAATATAACCTGCGGTTCGATTCGGTTCTCTCCGGATTAACCGCATTATACCGTCGTTCCCAGGCTCTTATCAGATGCACTGACAGGCCGGTCTGTTTGGCTACGAATCTTATGGGATGAAGTGTTTTCATAATACTCGATATTAATTTATACCAAAATTAGATTTCTGTCAACCTATTTAACTGCATATTTAGACAAATAGTTGCACATTTTTTTATATACCGAGAGAAAAACCTTCTAACTAATTATAATACCGCGTGTTGTGAGTTTTTTAAAAATATTTTGACAAATCGGGAACCATAGTTAGACATGCTCCGTTTATTGTGACAGTTATTAGACAACAGCAAATCGATAATGAGACAAACTAATTAATCTAAAGGAGATGAAAATGAAAAGCTTAGACGTGATCATGATAATCCTGCTGGTAGTAGGCGGATTAAACTGGGGATTGGTTGGAATTGCGGGATTTAACCTTGTTTCCACAATCTTCGGCGATATGAGCTTTCTCAGCAGAATAGTATACGCTGTGGTCGGTATAAGCGCCGCTTATCAAATAATGCAGTGGAAAGCTATGCAGCGTCGCTGGTCATTTGCCCCCAGCAATTAAGAATTATCTAAGTGAAACTCTGACTTAAATTACGAAAGGAGAATAAAAATGAGAAAGATATTAGGATTAACATTACTGGCGCTTCTGGCAATAGCGCCTGGCGGTAACGCGGTGGACATGAACGGGAAGTATTCGTTAGGATATTTCACTTCGGATACACCGGTGGGCGGGCGTTACTGGATCGACTCCAAGATAGGAATTGACCTCGGATTGGGATTCGATATACAGGATCAGGGCGATGAAACTTACACGGATTTCCATATCGGAACCGGTTTAAACTATGTGGTAATTGATACCGACCGAGCGAATTTCATGCTCAGACCCGGTGTTAATTTCTCATCGCTTGATGCCAGACCGTACGGAATCGAGTCGGAAAGTAAGTGGACACGATTCAGGTTTTCGGTAATGCCGGTTGCCGAAGTATTCTTCGGAGACAATTTCTCGCTGTCTGCCGGTCACGGCATTCAGATTGAAACGGTTTCCTATCCGGACGAGGAGGAATTCGGCGACCTTGCGGGTGAATCCCGAACCAATTTCAAAACGATAGACGGAAGCATATCATATCTCGGCTTCCACTTTTATTTCAAGTAATTCGCAAACAAACAATCATAACAACTCAATGAGAAAAGGAGTAATCCAATGAAAACTTTAAATTACATCTTAGCAGCGCTGATCTTAACAGCAGTCAGTTTTTCAGTCGCTTCGGCGGACACAGCAAGACTTCAAGTCATCCACAATTCGGCGGATTTGGACGCGGAGGTAGTCGACGTTTATGTTAATGAAAGCCTTTTCATCGATGATTTCGCTTTCAGAACCGCTACTCCCTTCGTGGACGTAGCGGCCGATGTAGAACTCAGCATTGGAGTAGCCCCGGCAAACAGCAACGGAGTGGAAGATGTGATCGCTTCTTTCCCGGTAACTTTTGCCATGGGCGAAACTTATGTGGCAGTAGCTAACGGTCTTCTGGATCCTGATATGTATTCTGAAAATCCCGATGGTCGCGAAACCGCTTTCACGCTTTTCGCTAACGGCGGGATTGCCGAGGAGTCCGGTGACCCCGAAATGGTAAAAGTACTTGCTCTTCATGGATCGTCTGACGCTCCAACTGTGGATGTCCAACCGAAAATCAGCTGGCCGCGCCCGGCTCTATTCGATGACATCGCGTACGGGGATTTCACCGACTACGCCATGCTGGCACCACAAAGCTATGTTCTGCACCTGACTCCCGGAAGTGATGAGTTCTCTATCGTCACTTCCTTCGATGTCAACTTATCCGGCTTGGACGGCGGTGCAGCGGTGGTATTCGCCTCCGGATTCTTGGTTCCCGAGAATAACCAAAATGGTGCGCCCTTCGGATTATTTGCTGCATTACCGAATGGTGATGTTGTTGAATTCCCGGCGATTGAAGCCAAGTCCAGATTCCAGTTGATTCACAATTCCGCTGATCCCGCGGCTGAATTCGTGGATATCTATCTAAATGGGGAACTCGGAATTAAAAATTTCGAATTCCGTAAAGCCACTCCCTTCGTTGATGCCCCCTCCGACTTACCGATTACGGTAAGCGTTGCTCCGGGCAACAGCAACAGCGTCGATGATGCTATCGCTGAATTCGAAGTAATACTGGAAGCCGGTCAGACCTATGCTGCTGTAGCCAATGGAGTACTGGATCCCGATCAGTTCGCGGAGAATCCGGAAGGTTTGAACATCGCCTTTGGTATCTATCCTCGAATGGGTGTACTCGAGAACTATGGCAAGTCCGAGATGCTCAATATGTTGACTTTCCACGGAGCTACCGATGCTCCCACCATCGATATCCTGATAAGGGATGTTGGTGTTAACACCGGAATGTTAATCATCGATGACTTGACCTACGGCGAGTATTCCGATTATGTGATGGTGGAAAGAGATGTGTATATTCTTGATATCACCCTTGGCGATAATAACAGCGAAGTGGTGGCATCCTTCAAAGCTAACGCTAACAAGGGTGTTTATGCCAACACCGGTATCGTTTTCGCTTCCGGTTTTCTGAATCCCGAAAATAATCAGAACGGCGCGGAATTCGGACTGTTTTTGGCGAATCCCGACGGTACTGTTAACGCTCTGGATCCTTATACCGATCCGGTTACAGCTCGTCTTCAGGTAATCCATAATTCGGCTGATCCGGCGGCGGAAGTTGTAGACCTTTATGTCGGCGACGATCTCTGTATTGATGATTTCGCTTTCAGAACCGCCAGTCCTTTCGTGGATGTACCTGCAAATGAAGAGCTCTATGTGGGTATAGCGCCTGCTAACAGTAACTCGGCTGAAGATACTATCGCTTCTTTCCCGGTTTACTTCATGGAAGGCGAGACTTACGTAGCGGTTGCCAACGGCGTAATTGATCCTAACGGCTTCGCAGAAAATCCCGATGGCGAGTCGATCGCCCTTACATTGTTTGCCCGTGACGGTATCAGCGAATCGTGCAATGATCTTGACATGGTGAAGGTGATCGCTCTTCACGGATCCACCGATGCTCCGACAGTGGACGTGGTTCCGCTGTACGAAGACCTTACTTATGGTGAGTTCTCCGATTACGCCATGATTCCGGCTGACGAGTATGTGCTGGCGATTAAGCCGGCTGATGATAGCACTATCACCGTAGCTGAATTTATTGCCGACCTTTCCGGTCTTGGCGGCGGCACAGCGGTGGTGTTCGCCTCCGGTTTTCTTGCCCCGGAGAATAACCAAAACGGCGAAGCCTTCGGTTTATGGGCTGCGCTTCCCAATGGCACAGTGGTCGAGTTCCCGGTTGTACAAGGTTCCGTACCTACTCCCATAAATGATGAAGAAGCGTTGAATCGTGAAGGAAACTCCGAGCTTCCCACCGAGTTCGCACTGAAGCAGAACTATCCCAATCCTTTCAATCCGTCCACCAGCATAACATTCTCCCTGCCAAGCTCTTCGCAGGTTGACCTGAGGGTGTTTAATATGCTGGGACAGGAAGTTGAAGCTTTGGTGAATGGGCAGATGGATGCTGGAGTACATCAGATAACTTTCGATGCCAGCAACCTTACCTCCGGCGTTTACTTCTACAAGTTGACAGCCGGTGACTACAAAGAAACCAAGAAGATGATGTTCGTAAAGTAGAAATTCGTGACATCAGTTATAACAAGCAAATACAAGAAGGAGAAGAAAAATGAGTGAGAAAAAACCGGTATACGGAAATGGAGTCACAAAGACCAGCGCACGTGATCTGGTGGTTTTGACTGATGAACAGGGCGCAACCTGGATATGCGATGCGGAAGAGGCTGCTAAAGTAGATCGCAACCGTCCATTCGGCGAGCAGAATCTTAAACGCTGCCAGGTTATGCCCTTCGATCATGGTGGCTGACATCATTCGGAAGGTATAACATAGCGGTTAACCAAGCGGGTTGTCTGAAAGGGCAGCCCGTTTCCTATTGCGTAAATTTTAGTGTAGATGGATGGACGGAGAAATCTTAGTAATTAGCCCGGATAATTTATAAAAACCACGAGTCCGTGACCGAAAGCCTGTCCTTTGGGATCATCAGTAGCCGAAAGCTTGTCCTACCGATAGAGAAATTTATAAATAATCCAGGTTAGCAGTCTTTCCACCGATCATGCGGAAAATACTGCGAGATAATCATCTGTTTTTTTAAAATGCAGTATGCTAAGGCGCAGGTTTGTAGAGGTTTTCTCGCACTATTTCCACCGAAAGATTGAATTCCCCCGCAAGAACGATCGCGGATAAACAGGCGGCGTATTCACGTGCATCGGTTATCCCCATAAAGCTCATCATTTCTCTGCCCAGCGGTGGGATTGCTCCTTCGGTTGAGGATATTGTGCCGACCTCTATATTGGGCAGCTCCACGCCATAGACGATATTTCGCCCTTCATTGTAGCAAAAAATCCGCTGGGTTGAAGTGACCAATGGAGCATGAGGATTAACTTTGGTAGCTTTATAGAAACCGGCGATTATCTCGCCGCCCATTCCGGTATGATGAAACCAGCCCAGTTTTTCGGTACCCTTGGCGTCCATCTGAACGAAATCAACGAATCGATTGGCAGGTTTTCCGGTGAGTTTCTCGATCTCGTCTTGGGGAACAGCCACTTTCGCCATACTGTACCGGCCTCGTTTATTCCTCGGTGAAGGTTTCAGGTCGCCATCGTAGCCCTGAGTTATTCCGCTGAGCCGATACTCAATTCCCTCACTGGAGAATTTATCGTCGATCAGTTTCTTGGCGTAACCGGTCGCTTTGCTTATGGCGCCATGCCCCCGGAAGAGTTTAAACTCAGCGGTAAAATCGATAAATAAATAGAGTTTGCCCATATCCTCTACAGGAAGTAATTCCACGAATGAGATCTCGCCTCCCCATTTCTGCAGGATTCCGTTCATCTCCTTGCGAATATCCGGCAGAAAATCCTCCACGATCCTCATCGCTTGCTTTCTTTTGGATTCGTCAGCGAATATATAACCGAGATTTCGACATGCTCGCGCGGTTTCGGCGATAGTGACTTCCGCTCCCCCGGAACGATTGATAAAAAATGCGCCTCGGGTAACGCCGATCGGTCCCAATC
>WJIR01000131.1 GCA_014730175.1 Candidatus Zixiibacteriota bacterium | reverse complement strand
GTAAATGTAAGCGCTGTAGCGATTATGATAACCGCCACGATTCATTTGGGACAGGAGGTGATGCTCGACTGGCGAAGTTGGGTGATTGCGGTGTTAAGCGCAATCGTGGTCTTTAAGTTCAAGAAACTGAATTCGGCTCATATAGTACTTGGGGGAGCGGTGGTTGGTTATTTGCTTAGCTTGGTTAGTGGGATTTGGTAAGTGATTCTCTCCTCTTATTCTTCGGTAAAATAGTCCAAATCCACTCGCTTGATATCATAGGACTTTACAGATGAAACACCAATATTAAAAGTAATCATCAAATTAGCCAAGTAATTGCCATCAATCAATACAACTTTCGTATCAATGCTTGAAGCATATGCTACTGCATCATTCGTGAAAGCTGAAGTTGTAATAAAAATCCCCTTTCTTGCTCTTTGGCCCTGCAACGCACCAACAAATTTTTGTATCTCTGGCCTGCCAACCGGATTTTCCCATCGTTTAGCCTGAATATAAATAACATCCAGACCTAATCTATCTTCATTAATCACTCCATCAATTCCCTCGTCGCCGCTTTTTCCAATTGCTTTTCCCGCATTCTTTCTACTACCGCCATATCCCATTTTGAGGAGTAGATCTATAACGAGTCGCTCGAAGAACGATGGCGATATTTTTTTCACCTGCTGGAGTATTTCTTGAGCAAGACTATCTTCCATTTTTTGATATACTACCTCAATTTGCTCTTCGGGAGTATTTGTACTTATGTTCTGATCACTTATGCCCGTATTTTTATCGCGTTTGATATTCTGAAAATCTAAAAAAGAGGAATATTGTTTTAGCAAATCCACGTCAATTTTTTCCGGTTCTGTGCCAAGCACTCTTAGACCTTCTTCCGTGATTTTAAAGTACCCTCGTTTAGTCGATTCTAACAAACCCGCTTTTTTTAAGTAGGTTCGAGCCCATCCCACCCTATTGTCAAAAACTGATTGCTGCCCACTCGGTAGCAATTCCTTTCTTTCCTCATCCGATAGTTCAAATTCATTAGCCATAACTTCTATTGACTCTCTTGTTGAGTGCTCATTCATATCAGATGCAAATCTCAATAATGGTAACATAATCGATTGGTAATCAGGAATTGCCATAGTCAGTTAGCTCCTATAGTAACTTGAAATTCATGAATAGCGATTATCATATTATGAATATTCGTACATAGTTATGAATATAGAATCAAAGAAAAAAAGGTCAAGTAAAAGTAAATAATTTATGGCAATAAGAATATAATAAGGGCTTAAAAAGGTTTTGGTTTTAATGAAAATCCCTTGACTTGAGTGTCAGTCCAGATGCATGCAGGTTCAGCGGCGTGAAATTATCCCCGATTACGTTGATTACCCCGTCCTTTTTCTCAAGCACACCTTCCACCCACAACGCACCGGAACGGACGATTTCCTTGCGGTAACGTTTCATCATAGGAGGTTTTACCACCACGTTTATAAAACCGGTTTCGTCCTCCAGCGTTAGGAATGTAAATCCTTTTGCGGTTCTCGGGCGCTGCCTAATTATTACCGTTCCGGCAACGATTACCCTTTCCGTTTCCGGTATTGCGGCAAGTTCATCGGCGGCAACCGCCCCCTTTTTTTGAAGATAGTCCCTCATCAGTTTAATTATATGCGGTCCGGTGGAAACCGACGTCCCTTTAAAATCCGCCGCCAGGGATTGAACAATATTCATTTCGGTAAGATGCTCTTTCCCGCTGTCATTTTCTTCCAGAGAAAACTCCGATGATGACTTCCGCACCAATCCCAGAACCTCCCACAGAGCTTGACGGCGGTTGAGCCCGAAACACCCGAATGCCCCCGCAAGCGCAAGCTGTTCCAGCGAACTCTTACTTAACCCGGTGCGATAAACGAAATCCTCGATCGATGAAAACGGTTTCTCGGCGATAGCGGACTCCAATCTGTCCTTTACCGATTTGCCTATACTCTTCACGTACTTGAATCCCAGCCTGACAGCATCGCCTTCCACAGTGCATTCCCAATGGCTTTTGGTAACATCGACACTGAGTATTTCAACGCCTCGCCTGCGCGCTTCGTAAATAACGCTTGATGGCGAATAAAATCCCATCGGCTGCGAATTCAAGATTGCACAGTAAAATTCCTGCGGGTAATATACCTTGAGATACGCGGAGACATAAACTAAAAGCGCGAACGATGCCGCATGAGACTCCGCGAAACCGAAATTAGCGAATGCCGATAGCTGCGTGAATACCCATTCGGCGATCTCCTTTTTGATTCCATTCCGGATCATTCCATTGATCAAGGTGGATTTTAACGCTTCCATCTTTTCGTGGGAACGTTTATGCCCCATAGCGCGCCTCAACTCATCGGCCTGGCTGGGAGAATATCCGGCGGCGGCAACCGCAACTTTCATCCCTTGTTCCTGAAAAAGAGGGACTCCCAGCGTCCGCTTCAATATCGGTTCCAGTTTGGGATGAGGATATGTGATCTCTTCCTCCCCGTTCCTCCGTCTTAAGTATGGATGAACCATATTCCCTTGAATCGGACCCGGGCGGATCAACGCCACTTCCACCACCAAATCATAAAAACATCGCGGTTTATGCCGGGGAAGCACATTCATCTGCGCTCGTGATTCCACCTGGAATACCCCCACTGTATCTGCATCGCATAACAAATCATAAACTTTGGGATCTTCATAAGTTAGTTTTGCCATATCGATATCTACTCCATGCCGCCGCTTGATCATCTTCAATGCCTTATCTATCAAAGTCAGCATGCCCAATCCCAGAAGGTCGATTTTTACCAGGCCGGCGTCGCCGGTGTCGTCCTTGTCCCACTGAATGACGCTCCTGTTCGGCATGGCGGCATTTTCGATCGGAACCACTTCCGATAACGGGCTTTTGGTGATAACCATTCCCCCCACATGTATCCCCAGATGTCGAGGAAACCTCTTTATCCGCTGGCATAAATCAATCAACAGAAGGACTCGTTTGCTATCAATGTTATAACCGGATTCCTCGACTCGTTCGAGAACTTCCTCACCACCGGAATAACTGTCCATCAACTTGGCGAGCTTATCCACATCCTTCAGCGAGAAACCAAGCGCCTTGCCGACTTCCCTCACCGCAGACCTTCCACGGTAACTTATAACCTCGCAAACCATTGCAGCATGTTCTCGCCCGTATTTATTATAAACATACTGTATAACCTCTTCCCGCCGGTCACTGGCGATATCGATATCGATATCCGGCGGTTCTTTACGTTCTTCGGAAACGAATCTCTCGAAAAGCAGGTCCAGCATGATAGGATCGACCGCGGTTATCCCCAAACAGTAGCAGACCGCGGAATTGGCGGCAGAACCGCGCCCCTGGCAAAGGATTCCTTCCGATCTGCAGAAACGGGCGATATCCCAGACAATGAGGAAATATCCTTCGAGATTCAATTTACTGATTATCCTCAACTCATGTTCTATCTGCGCGATTTGTTTCTCGGTCAGTTCACCGTAACGTTTTTTAGCGCCTTTGTAAGTCAACTTCCTGAGAAAACCGTTGAGAGTCTCGCCTTTGGGAACCGTAAAGTCGGGCATTGTCGTGTTCAGTTTATCCAATGAAAAATCACATCTTTCGGCGATAGCTACGCTGTTTTCGATAGCGTCAGGATATGCGGCAAAACGTTTGATGATCTCATCTTTTGGCAATAAGTACCTGTTTGCATTGGGATAAAGGATATCGCTGGCATCATCGAGTGTTTTATGATGCTTGATACAGGCAAGAACATCCTGCAACTTCCTGTCATCAGGATACGCATAATGAACATTATTGGTAGCAACTAACGGGATATTCAGTCTTTTACCGAGTTTGTTCAAT
>WJIR01000130.1 GCA_014730175.1 Candidatus Zixiibacteriota bacterium | reverse complement strand
GTCGATAAGCTCGCTCCCATAGCGTATTTGACCAAAGCCCGTGAATATCGGGGCGGATTTACGGAACGTCTCGGGAAATATGGTCAGTATAAGGATCATTTTTCCTGATATTGCAGAAAGAGAGTTGTCCTTTTTCGCCGATACACCTGAGCACGCTAATCTATTCCTTCCATTACTTGATTCCGAAGCTTCAAGTTTTTATTTTTGTTTCCGATATTATAATGAAAACTGTTTACAATTTGAACATCGGAAATAGCTTCAAATGCCACGGATAATTCATACGGCTGACATCCACCTTGGGATGAAATTCTCGGACCTGGGACGAGCCGGTAATATAATCAGGAAATACCAGAGAAAAGCGTTTGCCGCTATTGTCGAAATGGCAATCGAAAAGGACGCTGATTTTCTGGTCATCGCCGGCGATCTTTTTGACTCCAAGCTGGTTTCGGATGCTACCTACCGTTTCGTAGCTTCGGAATTAAGGAAATTGGAGGATACGTCGGTGATTGTTATTCCGGGAACGCACGATCCCGCTGGAGCTGAGTTGATATGGAATCGTTTTAAGAAAGAAAATTTACCGGAAAACATTAAGTTAATATTGCAGCCGGAGGATAGCCCGGTGACATTCACCGAGAAGGACACTACCTTCTGGTTAAAGCCAAACCAGGAGTCTAACAGTCCGGAATCGCCTTTACCGGAACTGCAAGATAACTCATTGAGCCAATATCATATAGCGGTAGCGCATGGTACGGCTCAGATCGGTGGTATGCAGGCGAAAGACGACTTTCCATTCAGCCAGGAAGAAATACAAAACTCCGGTTTCGATTACATAGCTTTGGGACACTGGCATTCTTTTAAGCGTGTCGGAGAATCTAATGCGTATTACCCCGGCGCTGCCGAGCAATCGAAATTCGGACTGGAAGACGCGGGAAATATCCTTGTAGTCGATATAAACGATTCCGGAGTGTCTGTCGAGAAGGTAAATATCGGACGGACCAGGTGGCATGATATCAAATTAGATACCGAGGTTATGAAATCTCCGGGCGATATATTGAAGGAATTGGAGACTTTCAGTGGGGAATCGAATATCCTTCGCTGCAAAATTGTTGGACAGCAGCTTCCGGGGATTAACTTCGATACCGAAAAACTGGAAAATGAGCTGGACGAGCAGTTCTGCTTCATCAGGATAATCGATGAAACCTCGGCACAGATGATTGAGGAAATGATACCGAATTTTTCACCCTACACCATCACCGGCCAGTTCGTGAAGATAGTCCGCGAGAGGATGGAGAGTTCCACGCCTGAGATGAAAGACGTTCTTGAGGATTCATTGAAACTGGGATGCAGGCTTCTGTCGGGTGAAAGAAAATAGTCACGGTTATGAGATTAGATAAAATCAAAATAAACAATTTCGGTAAATTCGGCGATTTCTTCGCTTCATTCAGCGACGGTATAAACGTAATCAAGGGAGTAAATGAAGCGGGTAAATCGACATTAGTCGACGCCATCGTAAACGGACTTTTCACCGATGCCAAAAGCCAGAAGAAATCCCTCAAGGAGAGGTTCAGATGGGGTTCAGAAGGCGCTAAAATCCAGTTAGACCTCTCGTCATTCGACAGGGAATATGTCCTGAACAAGGATTTTATCGATGGACAACAGCGAGGTTCCGAAAACAATTCCGAGAACAGTTGGGAGAGTAAAGACGCCTGGCAGAATTTTCTGGAGACCAATCTCGGTGTATCCGATGAAGGTGTTTTTAACTCCACCGCTTGTATAAGGCAGGATGAGATTGACAGCATAACCGGTTCATCGAAGGAATTGCGGGATAAGCTGGAGAGTATTATCACCGGCGGTCATGAAGAGGTGGTTGCCAGCCGTGTAATCGATGAGCTAAGCAAAAGAATAAGCGAAATTAAAAAAGGCGGCAGTAAACATCCGGGGATATTAAAGCAGTTAGAAGTGGAAGCAGAGGACCTGAAATATGAGATAGATAAGCTTTCGAGGGAACTGGAGGTTGCGGAAGTCAGACGAGGGGAGCTGACGGAAGTTACCTCCGAACTCGAAGCAGTTCACAACGAATTCGAGGAGAAAAAGGAGCTTCTGGAGAAGTATAAGTCCTCGCTGAATGCGTCCAAAGAAAAAGTTGAACTGGAAAAAGCCTATGATGAGTTAAAAAAGCGAATCGATGAACTCAGCGAATCGGAGAAGAAGGTCCTTGAGTATAGAAAAGTAATTAACCAGAATCCCGAGATCGATCAACAAGATGTATCCCGCTGCGCATCATTGGCCGGTGATGTGAAATACCTTGAGACCAAAGTGCGCGATCTGGATGATGATTTAGCCGCATTGCAGGAGAGATTGGACGGGATTAGCGGGTTGGGACTTTTCGCTACCCTGAATGTTATCAATTTCCTGCTGATGGCGGGTTGCGGTATAGGTGCATATCTTTTTGATATTAGATTAGCTGCGGGCGCAGGCGCTTTTTTCCTGACTCAGGTTTTGCTGCAGGTTTTTCTTTGGAAGCGGTATTCCGAACGCGCCTCCCTCAAGAGTCAAATTCGATTTACTGAAATCAGGATCGAAGAGGTGAAGAAAAAAAACGATTCTTATCAAGCAGAGATTGATAAAATCCTCAAAAAATATGGATACTCATCGCCAACGGAATTGCAGGAATCGAACAGCAAAATCGAGGAACATAAAAAGAAAATTGAGAAGGAAGCTACTCATTACGAAGAACTGCTTGACGGAAAAAGCAAAAAGTCTGTGCAGGAAGAATATGACCGCACAACGCGCGAACTGGCGGTGGTCAAAGACCGGCTGGAATATATCGGTGATGTTATCATCAGCAGCGAAAAACTGGAGGAGATGGAAAAGGAAGTTAGTTCACTGTCAGAGAAGAAAATACAATTTGAGGAGAAAAAGAGTCTTCTCTCTCAACAACTGCAGCTAACAGAAGGAGGATGGGAGCAGCTTTCGGCATTTCAGGAGAGACTGGAGCATAATCAAACCATGCACAAGCGGTATGAAGACCGCCTTAATGTCTACCGCGTTACCGCATCCCTCATAGAGGAAGCGCGAAAGGATATACTGAAAACCACGGCGGAATTGCTGGAAAGGAAAGTAGGTGAATACCTTTCTACTATCACGTCGGGCAGATATGAGAAAATCAGATTTGATAGGTCTACTCTGGATTTTCATGTCTTTTCTCCGGAGAAACAGGATTGGCTTGCATCCGGCGAAGTACTTTCCAGAGGAACTATTGATCAGATTTACCTCTGCGCCAGGCTTGCTTTAGTTGAGTTAATAATGGGAGATACCAATCCTTTTATCATCATGGATGATCCTTTCGTTCATTTCGATCCCGAACGCACCCAAAACGCCATAAATCTACTCAAACAGCTTTCCAAGGATTATCAGATACTGTTTTTCACGAACAGTGATCAGTACGATCAATACGCTAACAATCTGATTGAATTATAGCCTGTATTATTCATAAGTTCCCCAATCGGTAGCGGAAGCCTTGCGCTTCCGGCTCTTTTCCGGATCCCGAATTCCAGACTGTAAATTGTTTGTTGTTGTAAAATCCCCGAAGGACAAGCCTTCGGCTACGGTTTACTGGCTCTTATGAATTATCCGGCTTACGGGTGTCCGAGCTCCCGATGTTTATCGGGAAGGGGTGGTTCTTGGAGGGACGCGCTTTGTCGCGTCTCCTTCTCTCACCAATGCCCTATCCTACTTTGTCATTGACGATTGCATACAGTTTGCTTACTCCCCCTCCCCAAACCTTTTCAGCCAGTAGTCTACCTCCTCCGGTGAGACCTCCTCCGGCTTCTCGGAGTTCCCCTGGTGTTCGGATCTGAGCTGTTCAAGTTTTACTAAAAATTCATCCGAGGTTTGAAAAGCGCCGCCTATTAATTGGACCTGTTTTCCGATATCTTTATAATCCGAGGATACCACCGTGTATTCGGCGGGATTCTGCACTGATTCCACCAATTTAATTATATGCTCATCCGCAGAAATTTCTTTGGTGAATACAACCTTAACTCCGGGAGGTGATTTATTCTCATGGATCACACCCGGTTTACCATCAAAGACAACCGTTATTCTCGCACCACGATGAAAGCTGAAGTTGTAGAGGCGTTGTATCAGTTTTTCTCTGGCGATCTCCGGATAATTATCCATGAATCCCGCCAGTTGCGGATCTGCGAAGATAACATTGTATCCATCAACAATTAGAAACATGATTACGATTCATATCTATCCACGATTGCCGCCCCAACCGAATCTCCCCAGACATTGACGGTGGTTCGGCATCTATCCAGAAACCAATCTATTGCCAGAATCATGGCGATACCCTCGGTGGGCAGCCCTACAGCGTTAAGAACGATGACCATAGTTACCAAACCGGCTTCCGGTATTCCCGCCGCGCCTATCGCCGCTAAGGTGGCAGTTATAAATATCACAACCTGTGCCAGGAAATCCAGCGGAACATTGTAAACCTGGGCTATGAAGATAGCGGCGACCGCTTCGTACAATGCGGTACCGTCCATGTTGATAGTTGCGCCCAGCGGGAGGACGAAACCAGCGGTCTTGTTGCTGACCTTATTTCTCTCCTCGACACATTCGATAGTTACCGGAAGCGTTGCGGAACTTGATGCGGTCGAAAATGCGGTTAAAAGCGCGGGGGTGGTATTGCTGAGGTACTTTCCAACATGGCGTCGTCCCAAAATCAACAATATCGGCGCAAGAACAAAGGCTGAATGAACCGCAAGTCCTATCAGTACGGTTACGAAATACTTTGCCATGCGGGTGATTTCCGCCATGAAGCCCCCGGCAATAGTGAGTTCAGCCTCGCCAAGTCTTGCAGCTACCAGGCCTAAAATTCCTAACGGTGCAAAATACATCAGAAGTCGGATAAATTTGAGAAATGCCTCGTTTAATCCTTCGAATAAGTTGATTACATTCCTTCCCTTATCGCCGAGAGTAGTGAGGATCGCCCCGAATATGAGTGAAAAGACAATCAAAGGAAGGATGTTGTTGTTCACCATCGCCGAAACAAGATTTTCGGGGATCAAACCGATTACTACATCTATGAAAGAAAAACCCTTGTCTCGCAGTCTTACTTTAACTCCGGTGCCGGTTGAATCAGGTGCTACCTTTTTGCCGGAACTGTCCACCCAGTATGAAATCGGAATCGTTTTTCTGCTTATCCGGGATTCGGTGTCGATAACGCCGCGGATATCCTGATCCAGCAGAAGGACTTCGAATTTAGAAGTGTAATCGGTAGTGATTAGCTGATCATTTTCATCGATTAATTTTAATACTGAGCCTCCTTTGAGGGGCGTGGCGGTAATGCTATAGGTGGCATTCGGGTGATAATCCTGTTGTTGATGAATCCCTTTGCCCGGTTGTATTATGTTAACCAGGATAATCCCGATGATAACCGAAACCGCAGTGGTGAACATATAATAAAGGAGGGTCTTGATACCCAGGGAGCCTAACTGAGTAAGTCTGCCCAAGCGTGTAATTCCGGTGACCATGGAAGTAACCACAATCGGAACAACCAGCATAAACAGGGCATTGAGGAAAATCTCGCCCAAAAAGCCGATTTCGACCGCGGTTTCAGGTGAATAATGCCCCAGAAGGAATCCTGTAACAATAGCGGTGAGAATCAGATAAAGCTGAATATTTCTGGTTTTATTCTGCTTGTTCATCGTAGAATATATAACACTTTTTAGAGTGCCCGTCAATCTTTGCCTGAAAAGATTCGTACAAAGCAACTGAACCGGAATTTACGGCTCCTTATTTCTCTTGAATAGCGCAAGCGGATTGTTTATACTCTTGGACATGGATAAGAAAGATGAAAATGTAAAAGTCCTCGCTACGAACCGTAAAGCCCGTCATGAGTATCATATTCTCGAGAAATACGAAGCGGGATTGGTTCTGACCGGCACGGAGGTGAAATCGTTGCGCCAGGGAAAGGTGAGTCTTGCCGACAGCTACGGCGCGGTCAAGAATGGAGAGGTGTTCCTGAAAGGAATGCACATTGCAGCCTATTCTCAAGGGAACCGTGAAAACCATGAACCGACACGAGAAAGGAAATTACTGTTAAACAAGCGGGAAATTCGCAAGCTATTTATCAAATCGGAGGAACGAGGTTTTACCATAATCCCGTTGAAAGTCTATTTTAAAGGTTCCTATGCCAAGGTTGAGCTTGCGGTGGCGAAAGGTAAACATCTTTACGACCGGCGCGAAGATATCAAAAAACGTGATGCCGAACGCGAGACCCGTCGTGCAAAGAAACTGAATCAGTATTAATAATGAGATTAATTCCATCATATAGTCTTCTCATATCTATTATTCTGCTTGGCTTAGTGTCTCCGACGAATGCGGAGATACAGGGGCGGAATATTTTCACGAGAACCGACGTTGATTTATCGACCAAAATGGTTGGGGAGATTGTCTATGTTTCCCTCGCAGATTTCCACAGATTGATCGATGCGGAGCTTAAATGGAATCCGATTGAAGCTGCCGCAACTATTACCACCGATGAGCGGAGTATCAAGGTTGTGATGCGTTCTTCCTATGTGGTGGTCGATAAGGAAGCTTATAACATTATTTACAGGGCGATTTTTGAAGATGGTTCGCTTTATGTGCCGCTGATTACGTTTATGGAGTTGTGTAACAAAACCCTGAGCGGGGAATTACTTTACTTTCCCGAAAGGAATATGCTCGATTTCGTCCCCAGGATCTATAATGTACTGGACATCAAGGGTGATGAAAAGCTTAACGGTTATCTGGTTACCTTGTTCTTGACCAAGCCGTTGGAATATGAGTATCACCTGACTGATGAGGGATGGCTGAATCTTACGCTGCTCGACGGAGAGATCAATACCGAAAAAGTATCGGAATATGACCTGGCTCCCTTTGTTAGGTCCATAAAAGCGTATCAATTTGAGAACTCGGCACAGATATCTTTTCGCCTGAGGAACCGCAAGGCAAATTTCGTAATTACCGATCAGGATAGTCCGCCTCGTATAACGATTTCGATAAATACCGATACGGATATTGTGGGATTGTCGGGAGTTCCCACCTGGAGGAAAAACAATATTGAGCTTATAGTTATAGACCCGGGGCATGGCGGTCAGGATCCCGGGGCGGTTGGTCGTAAATACGGTACGAAAGAAAAGGAGATTGTGCTGGATATTTCTAAGCGGGTTAGGGATTATTTGAAAAAGAAAGGATTGGATGTGCGGATGACAAGGGAGAATGATACCTTCATTCCGCTTGGGGAAAGAACTCAATTTGCTAACCGGCTGGGAGCGGATCTTTTCGTGAGTATTCATGCCAACGCTTCGGAACGGGTGGAACCGCGAGGCTGCGAGACATTCTTCTTGGCAAGAGCCAAAAATGATGAAGCTCGTGCAGTGGCGGCTTTGGAGAATTCCGCCATAAGATTCGAAGAAGAAGGAGCAGGTGGATACGATAACCTGAGCGATCTTGATTTCATCCTTATGGATATCGTCCAGAATGAATACCTGAAGGAATCATCGGACCTTGCGGAGTTGATTCAGGTGGAGTTTTCGCGTCATATTAGGGTGCCTAACAGGGGGATTGACCAGGCAGGTTTTTATGTTCTCAACCGGGCTTATATGCCCGCGGTACTGGTTGAAACCGCTTTTATTTCGAATGCGGATGAAGAGAGATTATTAAGGAACCGATCATTCAGGCAGGATGTTGCCGAAGCAATAGCTAAAGGCATATTGGAGTTTAAACGTAGATATCAATTATCGGAGCGGTAAATGGCAGATGATTCTTCGAAGCCGATCGGGATTTTCGATTCCGGAATCGGTGGATTGACGGTCGTTGGGGAGCTAATGAAGCATCTTCCCAACGAGGATATAGTATATTTCGGGGATACCGGACGATTTCCCTATGGCGTTCGTTCGGCATCGGTGATACAACGGTTTTCGCGGCAGAATGTGCGATTTCTGCTGAT
Organism: Candidatus Zixiibacteriota bacterium; assembly: GCA_014730175.1. Classification (GTDB taxonomy): domain Bacteria; phylum Zixibacteria; class MSB-5A5; order UM-FILTER-46-8; family UM-FILTER-46-8; genus WJIR01. Next base: position 5,417 of record WJIR01000130.1, on the reverse strand, counting down.
GAAAAAAGTAAAATACATAATAGTCGCTTGTAACACCGCTTCGGCGCAAGCCCTGGATTCTATCAGGGAGGATTTCGATATCCCTATAATGGGGGTCATCGAACCCGGAGCTAAAGGCGCGCTGGCTATGTCAAAAGCCGGCAAGATCGGAGTTATAGGCTCCACCGGAACGGTCGCATCATCATCGTATACCAAAGCTATCCATAAACTGGATGAGAGGATGGAGGTTTTTGCTTCCGCAACTCCCCTTTTCGTGGCGTTAGCTGAAGAAGGCTATGTCGATAAGCCTGCCACTAAATTGATCGCCGAAGACTATCTTCTTCCGCTCAAAGAAAAGGGAATAGATTGCCTTGTGCTGGGCTGTACCCATTTCCCAGTGCTTAAGGATGTGATTGCTGAGGTGATGGAATCGAGGGTTTACCTGGTGGATTCAGCGGAATGGACTGTTAAGTCGGTGAAGGATGATCTCTACAAGCGCAAGCTGCTCAACTCCACCAACAAACCCGGTGTTTATCAATATTTCGTTTCGGACACCCCGGATAAATTCGTTCAAGTCGGTAATCGCTTTTTGGGTAAAGGTGTCGCTCCCGCTAAAAAGATTGATATCGAAAAGTATTAAGACATCCGCTTCGTGGCGCAGAAAAGCGGCGTTACCGAAAGCCATCACTGGCTGCGGGTATCTATAATTTGACCCACCATTACAGTTGATTCAAGAAAGGTTGGTCGATTAGTGCAAGCAGCAGATGCAGGATCAAGGACGAAATTTGAATTCACTATTTTGTGGTGTCGATTATCCCCACCCGACATCTTGCTTCACAATAAGAAAATACACACCGACGAGTAGCATGTACTGTCCCGCCGATGGCGGGGATAAGCATGCCGATGGATACAAAACATGCTTATCTCTACGCCTGCGGCTGCAAGCTAAGCATGTCATCCTTCCGGAAACAGAATCACTCCCCGTTTTCGCCCCGCTTACCGCTGGACGAATGCGCCCCTCGGGAGGGGGAATTGAATATGGCGTTCCGGATGAAATCGGGATGATTTTGGCATTTTGCTGCGGAACACGCTGGTTCGGCGCTTAGTTATCTAAGGCAAAAGGAGGATAAAACATGAACGAAAGAAAAATACTAAGCCCTGAAGAAATTGAAAAGGAACTGCAGGAGCTTCCCGGATGGGAGATAGAAGAAGGGATGCTGTGCAAGGAGATGAAATTCAAGAATTTTATCGATGCCTTCGGGTTGATGTCAAAAGTTGCCTTACTCGCCGAAAAAATGAATCATCATCCCAACTGGTTTAACAGTTATAATAATGTCAAGTTTCTTCTTTACACGCATTCCGAAAACGGCATCACCAAAAAAGATATTCAGTTAGCTTCGGCTATCGAAGTGCTGTTGAAGAAAGATTGATGCCTTTGGTGCGGTAGGGATAGAATAGCCGCAACGGTATAAATGTGGCTTTCGGTTCTACCTTGAGCCCAAACTAACTTCACGATAATTTAATCCGTATAATTCATAAAAGCCGGTAAACCGTAGTCGAAAGCTTGTCCTTTGGGGATTTTACAACATTAAACAATTTACAGTCTGAAAATCGGGGTCCGGAAAAGAGCCGGTAGCGCAAGGCTTCCGCTACCGATTAGTAAATTTATGAACAATCCAGGCTAAGTTTATTATCCTTCGTCAAGATCCCGGTAGTCCTTGATATTGGCTTCCTCCACCAGTTTCCGATACCAATCGTTCCAGAGTTTTTCCTGCTTGGTGGCGTAAAGCTCTTGATATATGGAATCATGCTGGGCTTCGTACATCTCTTCATTAACGCTGGTTTTATCGATGAGCTTCAAGACATAAACGCCACCCTCGGTTTTCACCGCTTTGGAAACCGGCTCATCTTCGGTGAGATTGAAAGCAATCGCTTTGAAGACAGCCTGATCCATTACGCCGCCGCCTAAGAACTTGGAACGATTGAAATCCTCTTGTGTCCTGACTTCTACATCGTAACGCGCGGCGAGATTGTTAAATTGCTCGGGACTCTCCTTCGCTTGCCGGGCAAATTCCTGAGCCTTCTCGTATTTCCGCTCCAGGTCCTTTTCGGTTTCATATTTCATTCCGACCGATTTCTTGATTTCCTCGAATACGGGCATCCTTTCTTCAATTTTATCGGTAACGCAAACCATTAGATATCCGCTCCGTATCTCGTAAAGGTCGCTGACATCCCCGACCTCACCTTGCAGCGCCCAGCTTAACACTTCCTGGGAATTCTGTCCCGCCTCGGTCAACCTGTCGTTTGTAGCCAACGGTTCGGTCTCCGAAACCCGGGCGCCGAGATCGGAAGCCATATCCTTAAATTCACTTACGCTGCCGGCTTCCTTCAATTCCTTAATTCTGTATTCGTATTCTGTAGATGCTTCTTCCGAAGCAGGCACGCGGATTAGGATATGTTTTGCCTTCAATTCGGTGTAAGTGCCGTCTTCGCCCTCTTGTTCCCGCTCGTCTTCAAACAATGCGATATGATATCCGAATCGCGATCTGAAAGGTTTGGTAACCTCGCCTTTTTCAATCGCCAGTAGTTGCTCCGTAAACTCAGGCACGAATCCTTCGGGTCGGTTCCAGGGAAGATCCCCGCCGCCGCCCGGGCTGTCCTGAGTATACTCATTAGCCAGATCGGAAAAATCCTCTCCCGCAAGATATCTTTCCCTGGCTGTGTTCAAAACATTCATAATCGAATCCTCGACAGCAGGTGGGACATACGGGAAGAATACCGCTGTCGTTAAAACCACTTTCGGAGGTTCCTGCAGATACAAAAACATATCTTTATTGTTGTTATAGAATTCCCTTAATACTTCGTCCGGCTCATCGCTCTCTTTGGGAGTTCGTGATGGTCTGAAAAAGACATAGTCAACCGACACTTCTTCATTGTTCTTCAGGAATTCGTAGCGTATTTCATCCTCATTAACATAAACCGGAGACAAAGCCAGTTTCTGCAGTTTAGCCAATGAGAGCTGATTGCGAACATAACTCTCAATCGGAAGCCAATTCGCTTCCGGATTTGACATCATCGATAAATACTTATTGTAATCGAATTGACCATCAGTTTGAAACGCCTCGTTTGCCTGTATCTCCTGCGGAGGCGATTTGGTCATAAATTCCACCAACTCCTTGTTGGTAACCTGCACGTTCAGCTCCTCAACCTGTTGACTGAATAGTATTTCGGTCGAAATTCTATTCCACACCTGGTTATGAATTTGCCTGGCGCGCTCATCTGAGATCTCTCCATCGGGGGATTCCTGCAAAGCAGCGTCGTACTCCTGTCTGTACAGGGATTCATAATACATCCGGCTTATTTCGACCCCTCCTATTTCACCGACAACATTAGGGTCAGGACCGCTTTTAAATCCGCCCAAACCCCAGGCGAAGACGATTGTACCGACGAACGCTACTATGACAACCCAGAGGACAATCCTCGTATATTCACGCATTTTTTTCATTACCATTTCTAAATTTCCTCCAAACTGGTTTTAGATAAACCACTATTATAAAAATTCGAGCCGCTATTAGCAATAATATTTTCATTCCGTAACTTCATTTTATATTATATTGTCGTTATTATTAAAACGAAAATAAGAGTAGACTATGAAATTAAGCATCACCTGTATTTTAATACTGATAATATTGGCGCCGGCAGCTATACTCGCTGACGATTGGCGCGCTCCGGTTGACGGTACGATTCAAAGCTCTTCATTGTTCGGAGATTATCGCCCCGGACATTTCCACGCCGGTATCGATATCCGCACCGGAGGAGCGACCGGAATAAAACTCTACGCCTGCTCCGACGGATACATCGAACGGGTCAAAACCTCCTTCGACGGTTACGGACGAGCCGTTTATTTGCGTAGTAATTCCGGCTTCGTTTTCGTATATGCTCATCTCAGCAGATTGTTTCCTGACCTTCAACAAGCCGTTTATCAGCAGCAAATTAATAACGAAAATTATAAGCAGGATATCTATTTTACTCCCGCCGAATTTCGATTGATGAAGGGAGATATAATCGGTTACTCCGGTCAAGCCGGACCGGGAGGACCGCATCTTCATTTTGAAATCAGAACTCCCGATAATATTCCCACCAATCCCTTATTGTACAATAACATTAGACTCAGAGACAACGTAGCTCCACTGCTAAGTTCAATCGCTATTGCCGAGTTCAAGGAACAATTTCATCCGGGAGATATCGTTTCTAAAACAACTTACGATTGTGAAAAAATCAAAAGGGGAACTCACTATCTGGTTAGAGAAAAAGTTTATACTTCAGGTCGGTTCGGAATCGAGCTGAATGCTTATGATCAAATTGATGGCTACTACGGTAAATTCGGAGTTTATGACCTTAAGTTGTTCTTTGACAATAGTTTAATATACCATTACCGCGCCGATTCGCTGGATTTCGCAAGTTTTACTCAGTCCGATTATGTCAGGGATTATCAACTCTGGTTTCAGGGTGTGAGACAGCACAATAATCCTAAGAGGGTGGACAAAGACCGGCACAATTTTTACCGTTTGTTCAGAGTTATTGGCGATGCTCAGCCAACCATAAAATCCGGCTTGTTCAATGGACTTTTTTCCATTTATCCGGATGACAGCCTTTATGCTAATATGGTTTCTACTGGCGAACACGAAATAAGAATTGAAGCCAGAGATATTTATGACAATCACTCCGTATTGAATTTGACGCTCAATATCGGGGAAATCGATTCGGCTGAAGTGAAGCAACCGTCAGCGGATAACGGAGAGGAACAGGAGCCTTCATTCGATGGTATCGTATTCCTTTACGGTTCTATTCACGTGGATATCACGCCCGAAAAACTATATTATCCGGAGGAATTCTCGGCATCGGTTCTTAATCAAAGCAGGATGCAGAACGACTTCTATGTTCTAAGGGAATTTGAAATATTCCCCCGGTTTACTTTCTTCAGAGACAAATGTACTCTCAGTACTAAAATAGGGGATTCCCTGTACTCTCCCGAAAAATATTGTATCGGCTGGCAAAATATCGATGGTGAATTCGTTTTTGCCGGAAATGAACTGAGCGATGACTCCTTAACAGTTTCCTGTAAGATCAAATCAACCGGAAGGTTTGCGCTGGTTGCCGACTATGATCCCCCGGAACTTACGCTCATGGAACCCCGTAACGGGACTCATCTAAGGGCGAGTAGTGAGTTTGCTATCCGCTATAGGTTGACAGATAATTTCGCCGGTTTGGGAAACGAAGAGGATTTGGATTTATATCTGGATGGAAATTGGGTTCCGGCCGAGTACGATCCCGACCGTGATCTGGTGGAGTTTATTCCGTACCGAAAACTGAACAAAGGGAAACATACCCTGCTTATTCAGGTTAGAGATATGTGTAACAATCAAACGAATCTGGAG
>WJIR01000129.1 GCA_014730175.1 Candidatus Zixiibacteriota bacterium | reverse complement strand
GCTAAGACGCCTTCACCAATCCACAATGATAAACCCATTACATTGACGAATAATGCAAGCAACCATAAAGAGTACAAAGCTTCTGTCGAGAATCACACCAATTCAGATTTCGAATCCAAATGGCTGGATTATGCCTGGAGCGTACTAAATTGCTCGAATAAACAGAGATGTTATGATGCTGGCGCCGCAAAACCACATCCCGATCGGAATGATGGCAATGATTTATGCTGGCCCGGGTATATCGGGCGCAACTATGAACCAGGTGAAGGGATATTATGTGTCGGAGCAGTTCATAAGGAGCTATCGTTGGATGCGTTAAAAAAGGACGCTTTTATAAGGAGGAACAACGAAGATTTTGTCAACTCTGCACGCCAATGGCTTCAGGAAGGTCGATCTCCCGGGGCTGACCAGGCGTATCTTTCTACCGTAAGAAAAGTATATGAAAGGGCATTGCCAACTTGGAGTCGGTATAGGAGTCACTTCAGAATGTTAATTGAGGATTACTTATGTATGGATATTGCTCAGATTGCCTGGGTAAACTTAGCGAAGTGCCGTGTTCCGGTTGATCAAGGGACCAAAAGAAGAGCAGCGCAAGCAGACCTTACGTGTCTCTGTCAAAACGAGGGACCTGCGATGAGCAATCTAATAGAAGCTCTCAGACCGGTAGCGGTGTTAGTAGCGGGACTCAAAGCAGGGCAAGATAGCGATATTGTCCCCAGTTGGGATGGCCCGAACTGGTCGCCACTTGTTTTTTCATGGCAAGGGCAATTCGGACACGACCGACACAACACCGATCCTAAAAGACGATCCTTAAAGGAGTGGGCACCGGAGATGGTAGCGGAGATTAAAGCTGCTTTAGGAAATTAGAATCAAACCAAATTTGGCAAGGAGAAATCAAATGAAGAAATTTGTTGATGAGAAAGCCAATTTACTTTGCCCGAAATGCAAGAAGGATATCGAAGTTAGCTATAAGGATATTTTAACTCATAAGGAGGCTATCTGCAAAAAGTGCGGTTCAGGGCACAAATTTAGCTCTTCCGATAGAAGCAGCTTGCGCTCTGCTGTCTCCAATTATGAAAGAGCTCAGGACAATTTTGGTAATGCTATGCAAAAGCTGATAAAGGGTGCTGATGTTCTATGAAAAAACTGATCGGTGGTGGATTATCAAAAGCGATTATTATACGTACCTGTTAGAACTCGGTTTCAAACCCATAGATAATATCATAGACAATCCGAGTACAGACAATTGAATTCCAGAATACCATCAACATACAAATTCGCAAATTCTTCATATAAGCTGATTTTGTAACATTTTGATTTTGGAAATTTTATGGCTTGGTTAGGCGAATCAAAGGGAGTTTTTAAACTATACGATTCCGACGGATATTGTGGTTCATGTATTAGTATATTAGATGCAGTAGTTATTCTAAAGGTCGATCCACAAACAGGAGGAGACGAGGAGGCGCCGGAGGGGAAGATCCTCTTAAGATACCACGAGACGCGAGAGAGAAATGCTTCGTTAGTGAGAAGGAAAAAGGAAAGCGCGCAAGACCTGATATGTGAAGTTTGCGGATTTGGCTTTGAAAAAGCCTATGGCGACCTGGGCAAAGGATTCATTGAATGTCATTATATCCAACCTCTATCCGAATTAAGACCAGGACAGAAAACGCGCTTGTCGGATCTCACGCTCGTCTGTGCGAATTGCCATCGGATATTGCATCGCGGTGGCGACGCCCTGTCGATAGGCGAATTACGCAAGCTGATAAAGTCCATGTAATAAAGTAGGGAGATTATTGCTACAGGACAATTACGTCTCACAGAATTAAATACTTAATGCTCCCAAATGGAGGTTCCAGTCAACGTGCCAATACTATTACTAATATCCATCATCTTGATAACGCTCGCCCTTGTGTTTTACTCTACGGGAATATGGGCTGAACGGATATCGCACTATTTAAAGCGTTGGCATGTGATTATGTTTTGGCTGGGATTTGCTTTTGATGTATCCGGGACTTCATCGATGCACTTGCTCGCCGAAGGTCCATTTGATTTACAGAAACCACACACATTAACCGGACAAATTGCTTTATGGCTGATGCTGTTTCATGCCATATGGGCAACCTGGGTGGTGAGGAAAGGGTCCGAGAAGACGAGGAAGAGTTTTCATAAGTATAGTCTATTTGTATGGCTCGTTTGGTTGATCCCTTATTTCAGCGGAGTACTTTTAGGAATGCAGCAATGAGTTCGGAATTTAAAATATCCCCGATTGTGATTGCAAATATTTGCAGCAGGAAAATTGTCAAATTAAAGCGATTAAAACATAGCATTTATTAAATGATAAGGCGATAGCAATAAATGGTTTTAGAAATCCAGAGGTATCCAATGGACTCGAAAACTCGTGAATCTGTGAAGAAAAACATATTCAGTCATTCTCTACCGTCAGTAGAACCTTGGGATGAGTTCCTATGGCATTATAACAACAGGCAGCGGTGCGATACCAATCAATTAAACTCCTCCCAGGCTTTAGCCATAAGTGTGTTTGGTTACTTAAAACTTGTCGCTCAATCCGAGCGCGACCTGGTAATGAATACCTTAGCCCTCAAATTAGGATTACCGCATGGCGGACCTTGGGAGGTTGATCTTGAATGGCTCGATAAGGAGAACCGGCTGAGGGAAAAGAGAAGATCTCAGATTGACGCAGTCGCGCGGAGCCCCAATGCACTGATCTTCTTCGAATGTAAGTTCACCGAAAAGGATGGAGGCTCGTGCTCGCAAACTCAGCGCCTGAAGGGTCATGTACAATGCGATGGCAACTATCGGGAGCAAGTCGACCGCATAAATGGTATCAAATCGCAATGCGCACTGAGCGGAAAAGGTATCAGATACTGGGAGGTTATACCTCAAGTATTCAACTGCAGTTCAGACAGCGATCAGGAACCTTGTCCATTTGCAGGCCCCTGGTACCAATGGATGCGGAATATTGTATTATGCTACGAGATTGCCAGAAGTTTATATGTCACTCCAGCGTTCGTAATCGCCTATGCGGATTCGGAACATTTTTCTGTTTCCAAGAAGGATTGGTCGGAGTTCAAGGCTATACTGAATCGGGACGCCATAATATTCGATACGATCTCGTACCAGAATCTTCTGAAAATCGCTTGTGATATAATAAAGAGTTCAGATCTCGATGATTCGATCTGGAAGGAGCTCAGATTATGGGTTGATCGTCGGATTAAAGCAATGGAGAAAGCCACTGTGCAATAGCGATGGATCATGGAAATACTTAAATAACTTTCCATCCTGATTCTCACATATATTGACTCCGCGCACCTACTACTGACACTACACAAATACTAAAACCATAGATTTTGCTTGATTTTCCTGTATCAATCCTGTATATAAGAACAGATTCCCCTTGACATTGACTACGGGTGAATTCCAAGGGGGCGTTCTGAAATAGGTTTATACCTTCTGTTAATCTTAATAAAGAGGTGAGTTATGAGAAGAGTAGTTACTCTCACTGTAGTATGCGTTGTACTATACTTCGTGTCGGCAAACGCAACAGTCATCAATATCCCGGATGATTATCCAACTATACAACAAGGGATAGACGCGAGTTTCGACGGGGATACGGTACTTGTTCAACCCGGTACTTACTTCGAGAATATTGACTTTAATGGTCATAATATAACCGTCTGCTCGAAATACCTTTTGACTGGAGATACTTCTTATATATCGGCAACAATAATCGATGGCGATTCTTTAGATACGGTGGTTAGATTTGCGAACGGAGAAGATTCTACTACAGCCTTAACTGGTTTCACAATTCAAAACGGATTCTCGCTCGAGCATGGCGGGGGTATTTTTTGCTTTAATTGTAGACCGCAGATCTCCTACAACCTCATTAAGAATAACCATTCAACTATGCACGGGGGAGGTATATACGTTGAGGTTGGACGACTATTTCAGATGATAAAAGCTAACAGAATCAAATATAATTCCTCCGGTGGTAATGGCGGCGGAATTCATTTATATAATTGTGATACGATTGTTGATAGTAATACAGTGAGTTTTAATACTGCCGGTGATAAAGGAGGGGGAATTTATGTTATAGAAGGAGCACCGATTATCAATAACAACCTTATAAGTAGGAACCTGGCTTATACGGCTGGTGGTGGCTTGGAAATTGCAAGTGTAATCCATACAGTTCTTTTAAATAGCAATACTATAAATGGAAATCATACTAATAACCACGGAGACGGTTGCCAAATTCGTTTCAATTCATGTAATACAAATATAACGAATTCAATAATATGGAATGACACGGATAGTAACTGTGTAGATATAGATATTTATGGGTTTAATAATATTGTGGTTAATTATTCAGACGTTATAGGTGGTTGGAGCGGGGAGGGGGAACACAATATTGACACCAGTCCCTTTTTTATCGATCCCGAGAACGAAGGTTATAATTTATCTGCGGATTCGCCATGCATTGATGCCGGGGATCCTGATTTCCCAATCGATCCCGATGGTACGATTTCTGATATAGGGGCATATTACTATGAGCAGGAACTTTTTCTGATATATGATGAATCTGATTTTGAGTTGGACATAATCCTACAGGAGTCGGTTTCAAGAGCTTTTAGTATCCAATCGAGAACGAATGCATATGCTTTGCCTCTTTGTGATTCCGGATGGGTATCGTTTGAACCAGATTCACTTGTATTTGAAATGGGAGATACCGTTG
>WJIR01000128.1 GCA_014730175.1 Candidatus Zixiibacteriota bacterium | reverse complement strand
GCATTGAGCAGCTCCTGGTACTTGCGATAGAACCAGTTCTTGCCGTTGGGTGTGGAGCAGAAATCGAGCATACCTTCACGATCAGCAAGACGCATCGCCAGCGCCGAGTTGACAACATAATCGGCATTGACATCGAAAGCGACCTCGTCGAAGTTGATATAATCGTAATCGTTCCCCAAAAGGTATTCGCCGCGATTCTGCGATGACCGCGCTTGAAGGGTAGCGCCATTTTCGAAATAAATTGTCGGGAAAGGCGTTTTGCGAATCTCCTTGATAAATGGTTCCACGCGGCGCTTCCCCTGTATAAGCGATGCTGCTTTGTTGAAAACGATCGATGCCTGATCCTGGGTGATGGAAACATTAACGGCGTTATAGCCGGGGATATTATCCCATTTCCTATCGCGGACTTTGAAAAAGCATCGATGCAGGAGTTTAATCGCCTGCACGGTCGATTTACCCCATCGATTGCCGGTGCAGAGGAGGTTTTCCTTCTGCAGGGAATTACGCAGCCATTTGGCTTGCGCTAGATGAGGTTCTATATCTAAAAATTCCCGCGCGAAAAGCACGGGATCGTAAAATGATTTTTTCCAGATGGGCATGTTGTTTGGATTAAGGTTACTGGATTATAGCTTATCGGGATCTATTGAAGCTTCGCCACTTCGCAACTTCTCCAGCTCTTTAATAATCTGCCGAGAATTGCTAATCGCTGATTCCGCCACCCTTTTTATATTAACGATCATATCTCTTGAGTAATCAGCCTTGGATCTGCCACGCCTCAGAGAATCGAGTTTCACTCCGGCGAACCTGATTTTGCTGTCTGATGAAGTTTGTAGGTACCTGGCAACACGGTTATGGAGTGAGGTTCTGTCCTTGTCAAAGTCTACGTTACAGAAGTCGGACATATAATCCCTGGCACGCAGAAACGCCGCATAATAAGCCCTACCGATGACAGTCCTGTACCGCGCTGCGTCCAGGTGTGACCCGGCTGTATCATTTTGAAGCAGGTAATTTGCTATTTCAAAGAAATCACGACAATTGAAACTCATTTATAATCGAAATCAAATATAATATTGACGTGAAGGTAATCGACATTATCATAATACCAATCTTCCATAAAGGCTTGAAGATTCTCAAATGGATCTTCGGTCTGGGGGGAAGTGATAATCTTAATTACGATGTATTCGGGCTCCGGATCTTCAGGATCTTTGAATACACCCAAAGCAAGAGTATCATCCTTTTGGAAGTGGTTAAGAATGTTAGCAGAAATCCCTTGCAGTATTCTGATGAGATGAGGATTAGATTTAACGTGATTGATTACAGCCTTCTCATCTTCGAAAACATAACAGGATTTTAGTATATAAATATCCCGCTCTAAACTTATAATGAAGGATATTTTCTTTCTCAGTTTATCCAATGAGGTTTCGACAGTATGATTAATATCATCTTGGGGCTGGTAAGCGCTCCCAATAAAAGGAATAATTTCATCCATTGAATACAAGACATGTGGATTCCGAAACCACTCAATGGGGGTAAATTCGGAGTAGCTTCCTCCAGTACTCCTATACCCGGGCGTAGTATGATATGTAGTTTGCACTTATACCTCTACTTGGAGAATATCCGAAATTAAGTTTTCAAAGTGCTGCTGCCTTGAGCGCCAATTATTTATGGTCTTAATGGCTTCATCCGCATTCGGGTAATTGCTCTGCACATTATGATGATAATTTGCATTCAAATCAATAACTGGAATCTCATTATTATCCTTTTTAATTTTGCGGCTTGCAATATTTAGGTTACAGATGCTATTCGCATCAACAATATAGCTGAAACGGATGGCGATATCAATCGGTTGGTGAGGCGCTTGAATCCATGTACCATCCTTTATATATCTGTTTCTAATCCATATTGCGGGATCCGAATCTTCAATGTAACCTACCCAGTTAATTCCTACATTTTTGTAGTTTACATGTTTTAAAATTGCGATATATTCCGATGCAATTTTAACTGCGGTCTCTGCGTTGTCAAGTCCTTTGCTGATATTATTGACAACCTGTAGTTTATCGATTTCCACAGAAATCGTGATTCCATTTTCATATTCTACGGTAGAAAACGGAGGCGTTGTTACTGTGCTCTTGACAGCATAATCCGCTGGTACAATATTATTTGTCCTAAGAAAATCGGGATTTAATATCGTTGGATTATGGTCATTAGCAATTACAACAACTGAGAACGATATAGGATTGAATTTCTTTACTTGCTCCATAAAAGCCTCCATTGTTTAAATATATATCGGCTTTTCGGAATGCTTGCTTGAAACTAACACAAATACCCTTTATTCTAATCGAATTATATCCACATAATATAGAACCAAGAAACTTGTTAATAAAATAGTAATACTTGTAATTTATGCAATAAGTTTCTTTCATTTATTAGATTCTCTCATCAATTCCTTCCGCAATTCTTCCAACAGCGTGACAAGTTGGTTGTCATCGTCCGGTTTGGT
>WJIR01000127.1 GCA_014730175.1 Candidatus Zixiibacteriota bacterium | reverse complement strand
GTGGTGTACCTGCCGTTGGGGATGCCCGGCAACGATTTCCAATAAAATTTTATCTGATTGCGATTTTATTCCTCATCTTCGATATAGAAACCGTATTCCTTTTCCCCTGGGCATACCTTTACAAAAAGTTAGGGTTTTTCGGTTTGATCGAGATGGGCGTATTTATTCTCATATTGCTTGTGGGGTATTTCTATATAATTATGAAAGGAGCCCTCAAATGGCAATAGACAACTTATTGAAAGATGGGATAATTCTAACAACTGTAGATAGAGTAGTTAACTGGGCGCGCAAAAATTCTGTCTGGCCCCTTGGCTTCGGGCTGGCTTGCTGCGCTATTGAGATGATGTCAACTATGGCGAGTAAATTCGACATGGCTCGTTTTGGCGCCGAAGTTATGCGGCCCTCGCCCAGGCAGGCGGATTTGATGATTATCGCAGGCCGCCTTTCGATTAATATGGCGCCGGTTCTCAGACGTCTGTATGATCAGATGCCTAATCCCAAATACGTTATTTCCATGGGCGCATGCGCATCATCAGGCGGAATTTTCAGAAATTACGCTATCGTACAAGGTGTGGACAAGGTTGTTCCGGTCGATGTTTTCGTTCCGGGGTGTCCGCCTCGTCCCGAGCAGTTAATGCATGGACTGAATATGCTTCAGGAGAAAATTATGAAGCAGCGCACAGCAGCGAGGAAGTAGGATGTCGATTCCGGAGATTATTGAAAAACTCCAGAACAAGTATGGCGATGATATTCTGGAAGTGACTGAATTCCGCGGAGATCACTGGGTTCGAGTTAATCCCGACATTCATTACGAATTAATGGAAATGCTCTTTCGCGAATTCGACTTCAATCTACTCTCCGATATTGTGGGTGTTGATTATCCCCGACGGGAAGAACGTACTGAGATCATCTACAATCTATATTCCTTAAAAACCCATCAGCGCATTTTCGTGAAAATCAGAGCGGGAGGAAAAATCGCTCCCCGTTCGGTTTCCGATATCTGGGCAACCGCCGACTGGCTGGAACGCGAGGTTTTTGATATGCTGGGAGTCCAGTTTACCAATCATCCCGATCTAAGAAGAATTCTTATGCGTGACGAGTTCCCGGGACATCCATTAAGAAAGGACTTCAAACTTACTTCGGATGAGGTTGATTTTGGTGTTCCCATTAGAACCAAATCACCTTACGGAGATATTGAAGAGGATAGATTAGAATAGCTTATGGCAGAAATGACTGTCGATACAGATTATAAATTGATGGAAATTAATATGGGTCCCCAGCACCCCGCTACACATGGTGTGCTGAGACTCAAGCTGCTGCTCGATGGCGAGACAGTAGTAAAATGCACCCCCATAATAGGTTATCTCCATACAGGTATCGAAAAAACCATGGAGAATAAAACCTATAAACAAGCATTGACCTGTACCGACCGTATCGACTATCTGGGACCGCTTCTCAATAACCTTGCATATACGCTCTCTATTGAGAAACTTATCGAATTGGAAGTGCCGGAAAAAGCCGTTTGGGCGCGTGTGATTTTAGCCGAATTGACCCGGCTTAATTCGCATCTGGTCTGGGTTGGCACCCACGCTCTGGATATCGGCGCTATGTCCATGTTTTTTTACGCATTCCGGGAACGCGAGGTGTTGCTGAAACTATTCGAGGATTGTTCCGGACAGCGTATGATGTGTTCCTATATCACTCCCGGTGGTTTATATTATGAATTGCCCGATAATTTCGAGGATGCGGTTCGCAATATCTTGCGTACGTTCCCCTCGATGATCGATGAATACGAAGATTTGCTTACTAATAATCAGATCTGGATAAATCGCACCAAGGGAGTAGGAATAATTTCCGCAGAAGACGCCATCAATCACGGACTTACCGGCCCCACTCTACGAGGATCGGGGGTCAATTACGATGTTCGCAAAGCTAATCCCTATTGCGATTACGAGAAATTCCAATTCGAAGTTCCTCTCGGCTCCACCGGCGACTGCTACGACAGATACCTCTGCCGTATCGAAGAAATGCGGCAGTCCTTGAAGATTATCCAGCAAGCTATCGACGGATTGCCCGAAGGCCAAGTTCGTAGCGATAATTACAAATATGTACTACCGCCAAGAGTAAAAGTTATGAAAGGTATGGAGTACATGATTCATGAATTTAAGTTGGTGGCGCATGGGATGATACCGCCTCGCGGTGAAGCTTATGTCCCGATCGAATCCGGTAAAGGAGAATTGGGATTTTATATAGTTTCCGACGGAACCAAAAAGCCGTATCGCGTCAAAGTCCGTCCGCCTTGTTTTGTGAACCTGTCGGCTATTCATAAAATGGTGGAAGGTAAATTGATTGCGGATGTTATTGCGGTAATAGGTAGTATTGATATCGTACTTGGGGAGATAGATAGATAATGCTCAGCGATTCGGCAAAAGAAAAACTGGCGGAGCTGAAGGGTAAATACCCGACTAAAGAAGCATCCATTTTACCGGCGCTTCATGTCGTGTTCGAGGATTGTGGTTATCTGAGCGTCGATCAAATGGACGAAGCGGCTGATATCATCGGAGTATCCCGCTTGGATATCAACGAAACCGCAACTTTTTACACGCTTTTCCCCAAGGAAAAAGTCGGGAAATATTTAATACAGGTTTGCGATAATTTGTCATGCTCATTGATGGGCGCCGATAGCCTTGTTGAGTACCTCCAGGAGAAACTGGATATTAAAGTTGGAGAGACAACACCTGACGGGCTTTTCACATTATGGACAGTGGAATGCCTCGGCTCTTGCGGTACTGCCCCGATGATGCAGGTAAACGATAGATATTATGAACGTTTAACCCGCGCCAAAGTCGATGAATTAATCGAAAAATGGCGCAACACAAAGTAATGGAATGTTGTCGGTAGGCCGGACATTCTTGTCCGGCATGAATGGGAAACAGTAGGTCGGCAGGCTTACCCCCGACATAGATTCCTTTTGTAACTGTCGGTCAACGCTCCGGCGCTGACTGCAATTCCCCCCTTAAGAGGGATGGATTCGTCAAAAGCGAATCCGGAGTGTGTTAATAAAAATGGCAGAAAAGATACTTTTCAAATACATCGATTATCCCGACCAGCACAAAATAGACGTCTATATGAAAAACGGCGGCTATACCGCTTTATCCAAAGCGCTCAAGGAATTCAAACCGGAGGAGCTCGTGGAGATGGTCAAGAAAACCAACTTGCGTGGTCGAGGCGGAGCCGGTTTTCCCGCCGGCGTTAAGTGGTCATTTTTGCCCAAAGGGATAAATAAACCTACCTACTTGATTATAAACGCAGACGAATCCGAACCGGGCACCTTCAAAGACCGGCAGTTGATGGAATACGATCCTCATCAGATGATTGAAGGCACGATTATCACATCTTATGCCATAAATTGCCATACAGCATTTGTTTACATCCGGGGTGAATTCACGTACTGTGCGGAACAGACCGAAAAAGCGATAAATGAAGCCAGAGAAAAGGGCTTTATTGGCAAGAATATCCTGGGAAGCGGTTTTGATCTCGATATTCACATTTTCCGCGGAGGAGGCGCTTATATCTGCGGCGAAGAAACATCGCTGATGGAATCGATCGAAGGCTGGCGCGCTATGTCCCGTCAGAAACCTCCATTTCCTGCTGTGGAAGGATTGTGGGGATGCCCCACTATCATTAATAATGTCGAGACAATCAGCAATATCCCGCATATTGTCAATAACGGCGCCGATTGGTTCGCCTCAATCGGCACCGAGAAATCCACCGGAACCAAAATTTATTGCCTTTCCGGTCATATAAACCGTCCCGGTAATTATGAACTGGAGATGGGAGTCACGCTCAGGGAGTTGATCTATGAATACGGCGGTGGGATTATCGATGATAAACCGTTGAAAGCGGTGATACCGGGGGGATCTTCGGTTCCGATTTTGAAGGCGGACGAAATTGACATTAACATGGATTTCGAATCGCTCGCGGAAAAGGGAAGTATGTTGGGTTCAGCCGGCGTCATCGTTATGCATGATGGCGCCTGTATGGTTGCGGCGTTGCAGAAATTAACCAAGTTTTATGAGCATGAATCCTGTGGCAAATGTTCACCATGCCGTGAAGGCACAAACTGGATGGACAAGATATTGAAACGGATGCTCAATGGCGAAGGTAAACCTGAGGATGTTGACCTGCTTTTTGATGTGGCTAAGAACATCATGGGTAATACGGTCTGCCCATTGGGAGATGCCGCCGCCATGCCCGTGATGAGTTTTATAGAGAAATTTAGAGACGAATTTGAAAACCTTTGCAACGGAGGAAAACCGAAGGGGACCATTAAGTTCCCCTTCAGATAGAATGGGTAGGCCGGACATTCCTGTCCGACTAAAATGCAAAATGGTAGGTCGGCAGCTTGCTGCCGACATAAATTCCCCTCTCGAGAGGGGTCGATTCGTCCCGCGGAACGCGGGATGAAGCGGGGGTGTGTCCCCTCTTGAGAAGGGTGGATTCGCCCAAGGCGAAACCCCGGCGTGTAAAACATGCTGAGATTAATTCCGCCGGTCAGCGCTCCAGCGCCGTAGGTCGGGTTCCGGAATTCGG
>WJIR01000126.1 GCA_014730175.1 Candidatus Zixiibacteriota bacterium | reverse complement strand
CAAAATCCCTCACGCTGGAAAACCCCTGACGGTTCAATACCATCGTTATCGCCGCCGTTAACGTCGTCTTCCCATGATCCACATGTCCTATCGTTCCTATGTTTACATGCGGCTTCTTTCGTTCAAACTTCTCCTTCGCCACTTTATTCTCCCGAATTTGACATTATCTGCTCTAAATCGATTTTGTATATGAAATCGGTGATGCCTTTTCAGGTACCACCTGATAGTGCGAAAATTCCATAGTATACAATCCCCGACCCTGCGTCATATTCCGTAGCTCGGTCGCGTAACCGAACATCTCCGATAGAGGCACTTCGGCATCAACCACCTTACTATCATGCCGGTCGAACATTCCGACTATATCACCCCTCCGCGTATTCAAGTCCTGAATAACAGCGCCCAGGTACTCTTCGGGGATCACGATTTCCACTCTCATGGAAGGCTCCATCAACACCGGTTTGGCGCGCTTTACCGCCTCCTTCAGCGCAAGCGAACCCGCGATATGAAACGCCAACTCGGTCGAGTCCACCTCGTGAAAGTCGCCATCCAACAGAGAAACCCGTAAATCATCGATAGGGTAGCCCGCGATAAGGCCATTCCCCAATGCCTCCCCGACTCCCTTTTCGACCGAGGAAACGAACTCCTTCGGTATCGTCCCGCCTTTGGTCACATCTTCGAATTCAAAACCCTTACCGGGTCCCAAAGGTTCAACCCTCAACGTCACCTTTCCATACTGACCCTTGCCGCCGGACTGACGAACGAATTTACCCTCGGCTTCCGCAACCTCCGAAATGGTCTCCTTATAGGATACTTGAGGTTTTCCGACGTTAGCGCCTACCTTGAATTCCCTGGTCAACCTATCAACCAGAACCTCCAGGTGTAACTCGCCCATGCCGGAGATAACCGTCTGACCTGTGTCGGCATCATTGGTCACCCTGAAAGTAGGATCTTCATTTGCAAGCTTCCTTAGCGAACTCTCCAGTTTCTCTTGATCAGCTTTAGTCTTTGGCTCTATAGCAACATATATAACAGGTTCGGGAAAATCCATCATCTCCAAAGCTATCGGATACTTCGGATCACAAATCGTCGCCCCCGTCACCGAGTATTTCAATCCTACACCGGCAACTATATCACCGGCGGAAACTTCCTTTAAGTCCTCCCGCTTGTTCGAATGCATCTCGAGTAAACGAGATACCCTTTCCTTTCTGTCCGACAATGTATTCAAAACCTGTTGGCTAACTTTCAAAGTACCCGAGTAAACGCGGAAGAATACCAATCTGTCGAAATACGGGTCCGAAGCCACCTTGAAAACCAACGCCGAAAACGGAGCATCCAAGTCGGCTTCCCTGTTTTCCTCCTTTTTGGTTTTCAGATTGATACCGGTGATAGGAGGAACATCGACCGGAGCAGGTAGATAGTCAACAATCGCATCAATCAGCTTTTGAACGCCTTTATTCTTCAATGATGATCCGCAGAGAACCGGAGTAATCTCGGATTTCAACGTACCCTTTCTTATCGCTCGCTTCAAATCGGATATCTCGATTTCTTCTTCATTAAGGTATTTCTCCAATAATAGATCATCGAAATCGGAGATAGCCTCCAGCATTATCTTTCTATAGTCCGTCGCAAGCTCCTGATAAGCTTCCGGAATGGGAGAATCCTCAAAAACGCTACCCAGGGAACTTTCATCGTAAACCCGATACAACATATCAACAATGTCGATGATTCCTTCGAACTTATCCTCCGCGCCTATCGGAACCTGAATCGGCACCGCTCTGGTTTTCAACTTATCGGACATCATTTTGACGACACGATTGAAATCCGCGCCTATCCTATCCATCTTATTGACATAAGCGATCCGAGGTATTTTATACCTGTCGGCTTGCTTCCATACTGTCTCAGACTGAGGCTCCACACCTCCCACCGCGCAGAAAACGGCGATTGCGCCATCCAGAACCCGCAAGGATCTCTCAACCTCGGCGGTAAAATCGACATGCCCGGGAGTATCGATTATGTTGATCTGATGATCTCTCCAGAAACAAGAAGTAGCGGCGGAGGTAATCGTTATACCGCGCTCCTTTTCCTGCACCATCCAATCCATCACGGCTGCGCCTTCATCAACCTCACCCATCCGATGGGTTTTGCCTGTGTAGAACAAAATCCTCTCGGTAGTGGTTGTTTTACCGGCGTCTATATGCGCCATAATGCCGATATTTCTGAGTTTTTCAATTGGTATGCCTTTTGGCATAATCTCCCGGTCTTCGAAAAATTAAAGTTAATGTTCACAAAATAATACGGGAAACCCGTATTACTATTAAAGTCCTTAAACAGGACCATTATCTATCAAAAATGAAAAGATTACGGTTTATAAATTAATTAAGGATGTTATATTACCCTTAATAAGTTACCATCTGAAATGAGCGAATGCTTTATTCGCCTCAGCCATCCTGTGGGTATCATCCTTTTTCTTAATGGATGCTCCCTCGTTGTTGAAAGCGGCCATCAATTCGGCAGCAAGCTTTTCCGACATAGTTCCGCCGGAACGGGATTTAGCAAATGTCAACACCCAACGGAATGCCAAAGCAATCCTTCTATCCGGTCGAACCTCAACCGGCACCTGGTAGTTAGAACCGCCGATTCTGCGGGATTTAACTTCCAGGTAAGGCTTGATATTGTCGATAGCCTTTTCAAAAACCTCCACGCCCGGTTGTTTCGTTTTCTTCTCGATTTCATTCAGTGCCGAATAGAATATATCCTCAGCTACCGATTTTTTCCCGCTTTTGAGCAAACGATTGATGAACCTCGTTACCAAAACACTGTTGTATTT
>WJIR01000008.1 GCA_014730175.1 Candidatus Zixiibacteriota bacterium | reverse complement strand
TGACCGCTTGCAATTGCTCAATGGTTGACACCAGCGAATTTACATCCGATGTGGTTGGATATACTTCCGATGTCACGCAGTTAGGTTTTATCAGTACATTTTCGTTATCGCCTATCAACTTGCTCAATCCGCCCATTGCATCCAATCCTGTCGATAGCATTTGATCGAAGTTATCACCTTCGACGCACACCAAAATTGGCTTGCCGTCTGTGCTGATAAATGGATTCGGTTTTCGCACACGCGGTCCCAATGCGGTAATTTCGGAGCTTAACACATGCGCAACCGGAATGAAAATCCCCATGGAAAGCGCGAATTGCCCCAATCTTTTTATAAAATTCCTTCTGGAGTCTGATTTATAAGACATTCAAACTTACCTTATGCATGAATATGCACCGAATTATCCTGATTTTGACCATCGACGGAAAGTAGAGTTTCTATGAATACTAAATAAGCATTGGAATTAACTCTTTTCCAAAGGAATAGACGCAAGTATCATACCGAAGCGTTAATTCTCGAAATAGAATGCTAATCTATTTCAACAACACAACTCTTCTCACAGCAGCATTCTCCCCTACGCTCAATCTTACGAAATATACGCCCGATGAGAATCCACCACCATCCCAATTTATTACATGTTCTCCGGGAGTGATTGTACCTCGGTATAGTTCCGAGACCTTTTGTCCTCCGAGATTGTATACACTCAGATTTACGACTGATTCCTCACGTACGATGAAATTGATGTTAGTTTGAACATTGAAGGGATTGGGATAACACTCTAACATACTCGAATGTCCGGGAAGTATTCCTGATGTAATCCACTCTCCGTCAGCTACCCAATCATCTCTATTGTCCCTTAGCATCCCATTATATCCTGTCTGCAAGCTGCCGGCGAGAACGATAAACGGGAAAGAAGCTGAGTCCATGATAAAGCCGGGATAGTAACCGCAATAAGCTATATAATCGTACTCACCGGTCGGCGCCCATACAGGAACATGCTGATTGAGGTGCGCCGAAATAATCTCGCCGGAATCAAGATGTATACCTGATTCAACACGAAGCGGACCGTACTGACCGTAGTCGGGATAATAAACCATCAGCCACAAATCGACTGTCATCGGATATGTGTTCGGATTTTCCAGGTAGCCAGTGTAACCGAAACTATGACCGGGATATACATACACGGGATCATAATCGGGCGCCATCTCGACATCGCATGTAGGCGGAACGATGTCCGTCAGACATTTACTCAGATCATAATCGAGCGGAACCAATTGTCCACCTTGATCCTGATAAGCGAATTGGTCACCTTCGAATGAATTTCCCCATAGGAATACACAGGTATCTCCATAAGCGGATATCCCCTGGATTGAAAGCCAGCCAGAGTTGATCTCGCAAGGTTGATCCAGGTTAGTGCTCCACTCTATCAATTCATAAATGCCACCGTAATAAATACCGGTAGAATTTCTATCAGCGCTCACATCATAAGAACAGATTACTGCCCCGGGTTCGTTGTTATTATCCTCATAGAATGCGACTTCGAAGTCCATAATCTCTTCGGTGCATTCCGCCCAACCGGGACCATACATCAAATCTAATCCCCACCATTGAACCTGGTAGATTTCGTATAAATCCGGGCATTCAAAATTGTCGTATACTTTGTAAGGTCCGAGTTCGATGTCGCTGGTGGTAAAGGTCCAGCTATCATCGGGACCGACCATATCGATGCAGCATCCGGGAAGAGGTGGATAAATCTCTCCAATATCGATGGTGTAATTTCCTGATTCACCACCAAAACCATCGATCACAATATAATATGTATTACCTGGCCGGACAGTTATCGCCAACCAGGAAAGATATGGTGCGGGATAACAGGGGCCTGAGTACATATCATCATTGCAGGCGTACGGCTCTCCCGGAGTATATTCGTTCTCATAAACGTACATCTTGGTATCGTAATCTGAGCATCTGCTGAGATCTATTGTTAGAATAATATTACCAACAAACGATGTGTAAGAATACACGACATCCGGCGATGTCGACCCCTCATACGGGCAAACTTCATCGTAATCATCCGTATACCCCACCGTGGTTCCTTCATCACTGAAGGGTAAAGAAGGAATCAATACCGCATCCTCGATGGTGTCGCCGCCCTGCCGGATGACTTCGGGATCGGGCTGGTAGGGGATACCGGATCTCATCATCGGTTTTTTCGCATTCGGCTCCTGGATACAGCGTGCCTGATTGTCGGAATTGCTCAGGTACTTATCAGAGGCTAACGATTGTACATAGAATAGGGAAATGGCGACAGTGACTAAGATAATAATGTGCGAAGCTTTCATGAGATTACCTCCGGAGGTTTTAGATTTTAACGGAGCGCACACCCGAAGAAGATGATACTTTCTAATTTAAATATATGTAAATATTCCGTATTTGTCAAGGGAATATGAGGAAAATAATGGAGCGATCAGCTCATGGGGAAAGAGTGGTTGAGTGCGGGATCGACGTCCTCGTCTGACCAATGGCGTCAAACAAGAACGTTTGACGCCACACATAACAACACAACCCGTCTTCGCCTGCGGCGAATCCACCCCTCTCGAGAGGGGATTTTTATACGGGTGGCGTCGGGTCGCCGTACCCGACGCTTAATCTGTCAGGGGGTAAACCCCCTGACCTACCGTTATGATGATCCCCCAACATTGCGAGGGCTATCAAACTTAACAATTAATATCCTATTTAATTTTAACCTTCTTTATTTCGCCTTTTCCATGCTCTGCTTCGTGCATCTTCTTCATCTCTTCGTTGGTGCGTTTCCCCCATGCTTTGATCTCGGCGACGAGCTTCGGTTTATCCGAAGTCATAATGCTGATCTGACCGTGGCGGGTTCTTACATACTCAAGCTTAGCGCCTTTTGCCATCAGATCGCCATAGGCGGTGCACATGGGGCAAAGCGGAAGTTTTTCTCCTTTTTGAAGTCTCTTCCCAACCGATTCCATCCCTTCCGATGCTCTCCTGAATTCATCCATATATTCCGGTTTGACCGATGTAACCGAAACAATGCCGTTAGAAATGTTGTGATGCTCCCAATGCATGTTTTCGAGCATTTCGGGCCTGTTGGAAAGATGTTTGCACATGGCGCAGTTATCCATATCGAACCATTCGGAGCTTTGCTGCGCCGCGAATGCTACGGTTGAGAGAAGTAGTACCGCGCATAGAATTGATAATTTTTTCATAAAATCCTCCAAAAATAATAGGTTTAGTTTTCAAATTTCGACATCGGGATTATATCGATTTTTTCCCTTTAATACAACAACATTTTTACTTTCATAAAAATCTAACATGTAAATATAGCATTATTTATAATTGCCATATTCACTCTGTGAGTCTATCATTGTAAAATTATGAATAATATCAACACAAGTAGACTTCTTAAATTAATTGTTATCACGATATCCCTCTTGCTGTTCTCATGTTCTGAGGATTCTCTGACCAACTCGGATGATTATACGGTTCCCCATGAACAGCGGTGGGGAATCTATTCTCTTAATCTGGCAAGTGAGGAGGTTGAATTGATATTTAGCATCGGGGAGGAAATATCAGGACTCAAACTTAATCACGCAGGTGATAAGTTCGCCTTTTCCCGAAAGATCGGGGGCGATAGCATGGAGGATGAGGAGATATGTGTTGTAAATGCGGATGGAAGCGGACTCACTCAACTTACTAGCAATAATTATCTGGATACATATCCCTGTTGGTCTCCCGATGATTCGCAAATAGCCTTTCTTTCCTGGCAGAACACCGATCTGGATATTTTCATTATGGATGCCGATGGTGGGAATGCTCAACAGCTTTATGATTCCGGTTCCCATGATGCCGATATAGATTGGGCGGGAGATTCGATTGTATTCACCGCCCACAGTCAGATCTGGATGATAAGGGATGACGGCACCCAGCCGGTTCAGTTGACCGATCCACCTCGCGCCGGAGAATGGGGAAACGCTAACCTGCCTTTCGGCGATTATGATCCCAGGTTCAGCCCCGACGGATCGAAAATTGTCTTCGAGCGTCTGGAAGATGATCAAAGCGTGCACGGCAATTATGATATCTATTACTACAATTCGTCTACCGGAACTGAAGAAGCTCTCACGAATACAGGGTATTCCCAGGGATTGGCGTCGAGGTCTTATTCTGGCGA
>WJIR01000125.1 GCA_014730175.1 Candidatus Zixiibacteriota bacterium | reverse complement strand
GGACAAGAAACCATTGACACAAGAGGATAGGGAAAGAGTTAATCAGTTTTTGTCCCTTATTAATTTTAGATATATTCCAAATAGGGTTTTGCCCATTGAACTTATAAAGAAAGAACATCAGGCATTGAGAGACATCTTAATTCGAAGACTGGGAAAGAAAGGTAAACAACCCACAGAGGCTTTTGACTTTATTCAAAACACCTCTGAACGGTGTAATACATGCTTATCTCCGCTGGCGCGGAGCTAAGCATGCCACCCTTGATCCAGGCAGTTCAATTAGTTCGAGGGTGGCATGTTTAGCTGATGGCTGCTTGAAAAGCAGACATCAGATAAGCATGTCCTCACACTAATAAAGATGAAGTTTAAAACCTGTAAAAGATACAACGATCCCGGACATGCACATGAACTGACCTTTTCCTGCTACAAGAATCAACCTTTCCTAAGTAATTCATGGGTATGTGAACTGCTTTGTCAATCAATTGTTAAAATGAAATCTAAATGCATTATTGACCTTTGGGCATTTGTTTTTATGCCCACGCATATTCATCTACTGATATATCCAAAAACCGAGGAATACGACATCAGCTCAATTTTGAAAAGTATTAAGCAACCATCATCACAGAGAATCTTATCAATTTGTAAAAGTGACTATCCGTCATTCTTAAAGCAGATGACAGAATATAAATCAAACGGAAAAACTACTTATAGGTTCTGGCAGCGTGGTGGCGGTTACGATAGAAATATTTATAAAATGGATACGATTAAAGCAGTTATTGATTATATTCATCATAATCCTGTTAGGAAAGGTCTGGTTGATAATCCTGCTGACTGGAAATGGTCAAGTGCTGGTTTTTACTATTGTGGGAGTAATAGCCCATTAGGAATAGATAAATCAAGTTTTGAGGAGGTCGTTGGTGGTTGAAAGGACGGTGATCCATTTTTTGAATAGACATGCCGGATTGACCTTTACACAACAGGCACATTGTGCGTCACCAAGAGAACACTATCACAAGCGAGAGATTGGTTTTACAACCTGAATTGAGAATCAGAAAAAAACCTTGTTCATTCCCTAAAATGCATTAAATTTACGTAGTACTGTATAAATGTTAAATGATACAATCTATGGGTATTAGGTATGTACAAAGAGATGCTCAAATCAGATCCAACAATTATGATGGGCAAATCCGCGGTGGCGGGAACAAGTATAACTGTAGAGTTGATCCTAGAAAAGCTTGCAGCAGGCGAAAGCATTGATCAGACTATTGAGGCTCATCTGCAACTTACTGCAAATGCCGTTAGCGCGGCTTTAGAATTTTATAATTCAAATGAAAACGGATAGCGTGATTTGGTAAACTCCGAATGCTAATTATAAAATCGAAGAATAACGTTCCCATCAGATTGACTAACGAAAGATGGAAACATATTGTATTTCGCCACCCAGAGATGGAGAGTCAAAAAGAAAAAGTATTGGAAACAATATCCGATCCCGATATAATACACAGTGGTGATTTCGGAGAATTATTATCAAACCGTTTATATTCGAAAACACCGTTGTCACGGAAACATCTCGTAGTTATTTATCGTGAAGTGAATAGCGATGATGGATTTATATTGACCGCTTATTTTGCCAGGAAACCATCGACCTGGAGGAAGGTATTATGGAAGCGTTAAAAATCTTGGAAAAATCCCAAGGAATAAATTGGGATTATGACGAAGAAGCGGATGTTCTCTATTTATCAATCGGTAAGCCCAAGCCGGCAGTGGGATTAGATATCGGTGATGGTGTTGTTGTACGTTATGATGAAAAACAAAAGGAAGTGGTGGGATTGACTTTGATTGGGCTTAGGGCTCGCCTTCTTAATGGGCTAAATGAACAGAATAAGCAATGAATTGTCAAATGTGTGATATTTGCGGCGAAAATACCGCTCGAATTCGGAAAGTAGCGAGAACCTATGGCAAAGGTGAAAATCTTTTAGTGATTGAAAATATCCCGATAATTAGCTGTTCGAGTTGCGGAGAAAGCTATCTGACCGCAGAGACTCTTCATGAGATCGAACGTCTGAAACTGCATCGAAAGGAACTCGCCTCTGAGAAAAAGGTCAAGGTTGTGAGTTTGACGTAGTTTAGTTGTCTTAGTTTGATGTCCATCCTAACCATAATCCCCGCCTATAACGCCGCTGATTTCCTTCCCAAGCTTTTGGAGAGGTTGAGCAAGATACATCCGCTGGAAGACAGCGTCGTGGTTAATGATGGCTCCAGTGACGATACCGAACTCCGGGCGTTGGAGTTCAATGTCAATGTTATCAAACACAATGAAAACCGGGGTAAAGGCGTCGCGCTGGTTTCCGGATTCCAGTTTGCGCACCAAAAGAATTATGATGGGGTGATCACGCTCGATGCAGACCTTCAGCATCCCCCGGAATATATCCCCAACCTGCTGGAAAGAGCGCAGGAAGGCGGTTTCGACATGGTTATCGGGTCCCGCCGTCATGCGCTGAAAGATATACCTCTCCCCCGGCGCTTTTCAAACTATACCACATCTGTAATAACCTCCATGCTGACAAAAACCTTTATCGAGGATTCCCAATCCGGTTACCGCTATATCTCGCGAAATGTAATCGCGGGAGTGCAGTTGACCGAACCGGGTTATCAACTCGAGACAGAAATTATAATTAAGGCGGCGCGAGCCGGGTTTAAAATCGGGTTCACGCCGATACCGGTTATTTACAATAACTCACCCAGCGCTATGAACCATGTTAAAGACACGCTCAAATTTATCCGCTTGACTTTGCGTTCCTTATTCTATTGATTGGCAGGCATGGCAAAAGGAAAACCACTTATACTTCTATCAAATGACGACGGCGTGGATGGCGACGGCCTGCGGTTTATTCATCCCTATTTAAAAAAGCTGGGACGTGTTGTGGTTTCCGCCCCGGATAGGGAACGTTCGGGTACAGGCCATTCACTCACCTTATCCCGACCGTTACGCATAAAGAAAATAGAGAAAGATTTATATGCAATCGATGGCACCCCCACCGATTCTGTGATGGTGGCAGTGCATGGAATCCTGAATAAGCGAAAACCCGACCTGTTAGTTTCGGGGATAAATCTGGGACCGAATCTCTGCGATGATATTACATACAGCGGGACGGTATCGGCTGCAATGGAGGGAACCCTGCTGGGGATACCATCGATTGCGGTATCGCTGGTGGTGCGAAATCATAAAAAACCAAAGTGGGATGTCGCTGCGGAATTCACTGTCAAAATGGCAAAATATGTTCTGAAAAACGGGCTGCCTGAAGATACGTTCCTTAACATAAATGTCCCCAATTCAAAAAGAGCGAGTGCGGATAAGTATGCCATCACCACCCAGGGACGCAGGATATATGAGGACATACTTCTGGAGAAAATCGATCCTCGCGGTAAGCCTTATTACTGGATTGCAGGAGAAGAGGGCGTACTCCGAGGCGGAGACAAAACTGACTTGAAGGCTATCCGACGTGGGATCATTTCTGTGACCCCCCTGCATCTGGATTTAACTAACTATAACGTCATCAACCAGTTATCTAATCTAAAGCTTTAAAGCGGGTTTTAGCTTGAATTATACATAAATTCCTTAATGGGCAGCGGAAGCACGCCGGAAGCATGTGAACCCGTGCTTCCGTTTTTTTGAGATCCTCAATTGCAATCCGTGAATAATATACTTTTATTGAACTACCGAAGGACAAGCAATCCGGAGGTGGGTAAGCCTTCGGCTAAGAAATACTGTTCTTTACGAATATCCGGTTTAACTGACTATATAATTACTAATTATATTAACAATTATATCGGGAACAAGATAGATATATATCCTGTTGCAAGGAATAGTAGTAGAGGAAACGGGTAAAATTTTTTAAATTTGCCTGACTAAAATTTATCTATTAAGTAGCGGTTTGCAGTAATCAGGATTTCTCTATAAATCAGAAAAATGGTTGTGGTTTTCATAACTAAAACCAAAAGACCTTTTATGCAATTTTGTTAATAACTAATGATATTTAGCAACAAATGCCTTGACAATTTACAAATTATTTATTTATTTTGCCTTATAGAGAAATCGGTCGCATCAATTATATGGTTATATGGTGCGGATACGAGTGTGTTATATAACAATATAGCTTTCCTCAAGAGAACCTGATTTATCCTTGGACAGGTGATATAATATTATTTGGCGTGCAAAATGATGCACATAAAATACAAGCGATTGCCAAAATGAGCAAATTCAGGAAGCGGGAATTTGTAAGCTGATAATTAACAATAGGTTATTTTATTTTCAAGGTTGGTACGATTGTTGTTCAAATTATAAACGAGTAAATGTAAAAGTGGTAGATTTGAGCGAACAAGGATTAAGGTAACAACTGTTTAATCTCTTTTCACTGACAACAAAGGAGGTGTGTTATTTACAACACAGATATTAAGATGGGATTAAATACCAAGAATAAGGATCTTCCAATATCTCCTTGGAACACATCGAAATTCAGAAGAATATTAGAAGCAGTATTTGCCGGATTCCTGATACTTTTATTGTCACCAATCATTATTCTGGTTGGCATTATCAACAAAGTTCTCCATCCAAAATATCCCATAATTTATAAGCAGGCAAGATTGGGTAAAGACGAAGAACCTTTCGAGTGTTATAAATTTAGAACCATGATTGACAATCACAATAATGGTAAGCAGATGGTTCCCGAAACCCAACTTGAATTCGCCAGCGTATTTGAGAAGTCAAAAGTTACGAACTGTAAAAAAATCACCAGGTTTGGAGCTTTAATCAGGAAGTACTACATAGACGAGCTTCCGCAGCTATACAATGTGCTTAAAGGTGATATGTCATTGATCGGTCCGCGACCTAATTTGAAGTATCAAATCGATGACATAAGGGAGAGTCATCCTGAGTGTGAAAACCTTCTGAAAATACGATACTCAGCTAAGCCGGGATTAACCGGACCATGGCAGGTCGCCCCTGACAAATTCGAGCTTAGCGATAAAGAGATAATACAGCGCGATATCGAGTACATTCGTAAAGCGAAGTTATCTACCGACCTGGAACTGACCTGGATGACAATCTTAAAGGTATTGGGCGGAGCGGGTCAGTAAACTATTTTTCTCACAACAAATAGCATTTCGAAATTTCTTACAGAATTATTCTCTACGTTTTAACTCCTCGCATATACCGATTACAGGGTAAAACGGTCCTATCTATCGATTTTACATCTCTTTTTATTTCTTTTATTGTGTAGCATCCCCGGCAAGAGCGAATCAGATTGTTCCCGATGATTACTTTTTAATGGTTATATTGTCATATATTCCATGGGAATACCATGGAATCAGGAACGGAGATTAGCCTTGCATGGTGGTGGTTAAGGCTGTGCCGGAGGGCGATCTTACCCGACGATCAATGCGAGCTAAGCTATGTTCTGCTTGCCAATGGAATTGCAATAGAAGGGGAGATGTACAATCCATGCCCGTTTCCGCTTGACTTCTTCCCTTGATTCTCTTATAATGACAGTCGAAAAATAAGAATGGACTATCGTATGAAATTCCCGTATTAATTCCGATCGATCCGCAGGCTGCGCCGGTAGTTCCCACCCCCAGATATCAGGAAGAAACAATGGACAGAAGAAAATTTATTGCGACGCTTTCCGCCATTAGCGCCGGGGCGGCTTTCAATAACGTATTGGCACAGCAGACTCATCTATCGGCTTCGGGTACGAAGCTGCTGCCCCTATTGGTAAGTCCCTTCTCTTCGGAAATCGTTCTCAATAGTCGGCTTTCGTACCACTCAGGATACGGCGGTACATTGTCGCCTCAGATTGTGTCGAATGTCCTCTGGGCAACAGCTCAGGCGCCTCGTATAGGGCAATCCCGCAGCATCTATATTGCCCTGCCAGATAATGTTTACAGGTTCAATCCTGCAAGAAACGTGATCTTTGTACATAAACAGGGTAATCACCTCTCGGAACCGGAACTCGCCTTCGAGGTTGGTATTGCCAGTGATTTGGTTGAGGATGCCGGAACCGCCGGGCAATATGGCCTTCTCGCTTCGGTATCTTTTTGGACAGACACTAACAATCAGCCCTGTTGCTGCCCCAAAGAGTCAGCCGTTATTTATGCAAATGATAACTGGGAACCGGACTCAGAAATTCATATGGTAAACTGTTTTGGCAATCTTGGAACCGTTAGAGGGATTACCGATGAACTCGTGGCAATATCTTCTGATCAAAGTTTGCCGAATCCTTCAACCGACGGAACGATGTTGCTTGAGGATGCCTTTGCCGATCTCAGATATGAGAATCAATTCGAAGAGAATGAGCTCGATCTCAATCAGATATCCCAGATTGCCTGGTCATCATACGGCTGCACGCCCCATTTTTCTATCGGAAAAGCAGCTCTAACTTCACCTTCAGCCATAGCGAATTATTACCTTACCAGGCGTATCTATATCGTTCGCTCTGAGGGTGTCGAAAGGTATCATATACGCCTTCCATCAGGCCAGCCATCAACAAGAGATCACCGGATCGAGAGAGTGACCAATGGGGATATGAGACAGGAGCTCAGAGCCGCAGTTTCCCGCCTGCCCCAAACGGCTCCAAACTACTTTGTATTTTGTGCGGCTAATGCAGGAGATTTCCAACTACTCGAAGCTGGTTTTTGCGGCGCCAATGCGTTGCTCCAGGCAACTTCGATAGGCTTAAAGGGGTATTTCACTGCCGAATTTTCTTCTGAGGAGAGAACAGCGATCATAAATGCGCTTTCTATCCCTTCGGGCGATCTTCCTTTGTTGGTCTTTTCGGCAGGAGCTTAACGTTAATGGTAACCGTTGGAATTTCTAATCCAGGTTATTAACTTGTTTTTACTCATAAATCTCATCATCGGTAGCGGAAGCCTTGCGCTTCCAGCGTTTCTCCGAATCCACAATTCCAGGCTGTCAATGGTCTTTCATTCTTAAATCCCCGAACGACAAGCCTTCGGCTACTGATGATCGCGAAGGACAAACCTTCGGCTACCGGTTATTATATTATCCGGGTCAGGGGCGACATTCTGCCAGGCAGTGGCCGACAAAGATCAGACCAGTACGCACAGTAAATTGATGCGGAATGTGAATGACCATCAAAAAATCACCGCCAGTCAGCGCTATGCCGACTGGCGGGGTTTTAATCAGTTAAACCATCCACTGGTCATGTGAAACTATTTCAACAAACTGACTTTTCTTGTGAATATTCGATCACCCATCTGCAATTTGTAGAAATAGACACCGCTGGCCTGGTTGGCAGCATCCCAGGTTATTGTGTGCTGTCCGGCTTCCCGATGTCCATTCGCCAACGTCTCCACTTTTTGTCCTAAGACATTGAAGATCTCCAATGAAACATCACTGGCATAAGGCAACTCAAAGGAGATAGTAGTGGTGGCGTTGAACGGATTCGGGAATGCACCCAGTATCCGGAATTCGGTAGGGATATCAATCCCTAAGAATTCGCCTTCTATGCTCCATTCATCGGCGCCGTTAGGCAGGCGAGCGCCACTAACGGTGAACGGGAACGATGCCGAATCGCACTTCACGCCGGGGCGATCACCACAGTAAGCGATATAATCGTAGGTTCCCGCAGGAGCATAACCGGGCACAAACTGCGAGGTATGCGCTGACAGGAACTGCCCCGGATTTAGCGGGATGTTATTGAATGCAAACTGATTGAAATAGTAACCCAGATATTTCACACCGCCCCAAACATCGGTGACAATCGGGTCGGATGTAGGATTGCCAATATATCCGGTTAAGCCAAAGCTTCCACCCGGCGGGACGATGACAGGATCATCATCCGGGGTCATATCGACATCGCAGCAAGGAACCGCACCTACATCATAGGTTAAATAAAGAACCGGATTTTCAGTGGCGGCGCCTTCGCTCTGTGGAATTCCGCCGGCATCCTTATCATTGATGTAGAGAATATGGACTTGATCGTCTACCATTTCCGCCATGGAAGACCAGTGATCGCTGTCGCAATCCCCCGGCAGACAGCCCGGTGTCGGAGTATTGGTTAAATTGACTGCGTCAGCCCAGGTTTCTCCGCCATCGCTCGAGGAGCTTAGATAGAGTTCACCATTGGAATAACCGCCTGCGGAGACATCATCGTCGTTAAACTGAGTCCACAGGGCATAGAGAGTATTGTCGGTACCGACACCGATACTCATCTTGCTGATTGTACGGTTCCAGGCGCCCGGGAAGGACGGGAACCATCCATCGGCGACCATATCTATTCCGGTGGCTTCGGACCAGTGCCAGAGGAAACAGGCATCGGTGCTTATGGTCCCGTTAATTTCATCATAGAATGGTGTATTCCAGAGGATATGCAGATCGCCATTGTTGTCGTATACGGCGTCCACATCGGTATATGCTCTGATGGTATCAGCCATCTGGTAATTGGTGACATTGGTTATGTCAGCATAATTCCAGGTCTGTCCGTCGAGCGACTCGTGATAGCAAACATCATTGTTGTACTGATCGGGATCGACAAGCGTACGCGCCTGGAGAAAAACGATAGCCACCTTATCATCCACCGGAGATGCGACCACGATCGGATTTACGGTCATAATATCATCACCGTCGTTACAGAGAGTCAGATCCGGCCAGGTATTAGGATCGCTGGTAAATGTATGCCCGAACGCCTGCGGATCGCCAGCGATGCCTGTGTTTTCTGTACAGGTAATATGAACTCTCCCGCCGTTATCATAGGCGACATAGGGCCAGAAGAAATCATTATATCCGGTAACCGATTCCGGGGGATCGTACAAAGTGAAATTTCCGTTCCCGCAACCATCGTCGATCCCCAAGGTAACCAACATGTTTGCTGAACTGTGGAAAGCAGCTACGGCGTAGCCCATTGAGCTCTGATCGAGCTGGCAGTATCCGGCGCCCTGAACTTCCGAAACCTGAGTTCCACCGGGCCAATTGAGATTTCCGTCAGGATCCATGAAATTATAATACACCCAACGATTTCCTGACCACTGTCCGATTCCGTTCATCCAGAGAAAATGGGTGCCGCAGGTATGCCGTGTAATTCTTGTACCTGATGATCCGTTGGATTGATAATCGTAGTAAGTTGTACCTACTTGAACCCCTGGTGAGTCCAGAATAACATCCCTTAAGGGTATTCCGGGAGCTGCCGATGTGTTGGGATTCATTTCCGGGAGTCTCTCTATCTTCTGAGCTTCGCTGATTTTAACCTTAGTGATTTCAGCCCCGAAGGAAGAGAGCGAGAAGAGAAAGCAGATAGCGATTGAAATTGCAAAAATGCGCCTCATGGTAAATCCTCCGATTACAGATTTGTCTTTTAAACACTCCGCTCCGAATCGTGATTCGGAATTTGCTTAACTATACTATCCTGGTTATCACCTCCTTTGAATATAGGTCTGAATTAACAGAAATTGATGAATTTACAATGCGTTGACGGCAGGAGCATTTATAACCGCCAAGTGACCCTGAAATAAAGTTTTCAAATAACAGTCTGTCTTGAACTCTCCCTAAAATCCGGGATTAATCCGAATCGATATTAGAAAAAATCAGGTTCCATCCCAAATGCGATTCTCAAACGAATAAATGATGTTCAAAACAACGATGAAGTTCATAAGTAGACCAATTCTAATATCTACCATATTATAACTAATCGGATATCACTTTGTCAAACAATATTTAATATTTGAATAGCTTTAATTTCAGACTTCTTTTGCTGTTATGATCAAATAAAAAAGGCGAACCTGCAAGGAGTGGTTCACCTATAAGCTAATTACCCGTTTTCTTGGTCAGCGCAGAATTGCGAAATTCAGCCCGAATGCCAACTGGAAGTAATCCCGGTTATCCAATGATGTAAATCTCGCTTCCAGATAAGGATAAATTGCGGACCGTCTGAACATTGGATTAATACCAATAAAAAAGTTGCCTCCAAACTCGGTATCACTATGAATATGCCGATGTTTGACATATTCATAATCGGCTATCGCCAACCCGGCTCCGGCATAAAGCCCTCCCCGCGGTAGAAGCCTGAAAGCGAAATCCATATTAAGCTGCCAGTCGGAAACACCTTCGCCGAAATAGATATCGCCGCTGGGAATAACCTCGAGGAATCCCCGTTTATCAATTGGGATCCTGTATTGCGCCCCCGCTGCCCAGTTATCGGTATCATCATTATACGCGGTACGGAATCCGAATTGCTGTGGCGGTGAATGCTGCACCCGATACCGAGGCCGGCGTTTCAATGACGATGCCTCCGCGGATGCCTGCATGAAGCTGATAACAATAAATATTACCAGCAGGCTGAGTCCGATAAAACTTGTTTTCTTCATAATAATACCTTTAGTTTTCTTACACGGTTGCTTTACGAATCTCTACTTCTTAGAAACGAATCCGTGAAAAACGTTTAATTATTGTCTCCAAAGCGTTCGTTTAATTGGTTTATAATCTCATCCACATCCATCCCCTTGGATTTGATTAATTGATCCAGACTACCCCAAAACGGTTCTCCGCATTTCACGCAGACAATCCCTTTTTCCAGCAATAATGCGTTTATTCCCGGATACCTATCCAGAAGCTCTTCGATTCTGTCAGACGGTTTAATCATAACAAATCCCTATATGGTTATACTCGGTTAAACATTGAATGGTTCTCGAAATAATATCCGTAATCCCCCCGGGAAATCACGGTTTCATTGGCAATGTACGAAACTTCCCGATAATCGATTTGTTGGCGGGAGAACGGTTATCGGGGGTATGTTGAGGATTTTAAAGCTACGGTATTGATGAGATAGCTATCGTATCAAACTTAATTTTTTCGTTAATTCTTTTTCACCGATCTTAAACCTGCAAAAGTATACTCCGCTGGGCGCTTTTGATGCATCCCAATACAATTTATGGCTACCCGCTTGCATCACCCCTTCGTACAATGTAAGGACCGATTTCCCGGTTAGATTGTAGATATCAATATTCACAAAAGAATTCTGAGGCAGGGTGAAATTGATTGAGGACGATGCGTTAAAGGGATTGGGATGAATACGAATATTAAATTCATCCGGCAGGTTAACATCGTCTCTCACTCCTGTTTCGGGAATCGCCAAAGAGAGGTATGGGCGGTATTCGGAATTATCGCATTCACAGGAATATAGTTTGGTTAATTTGGTTCCATTGTTTCCACGGATAACCAATCCCAGGTTCGGTATACTATTGTTGAGCCATTCCTGAACCAGTTCGTATACATCAATCTCATGCCATCCATTAGTGGAAAAAACATGATCCGACCATGCTAACATGCCATGATCGATATGTTCGGTTTCAGGCCAGGTATCTTCTTCCCACGCTTCCAGGATTTCATAAACTCCCGCAACCGTATTTCCACCGGAACAGCCATAAAACCGATAAACCCAGAGAGTAGCGCCCAGTAATTGTGCGCCCATATATTCGGTTAAATCGAATTTTAGCATAGCTCTACCGTAGTGATTTTCCAAGCCATCATCTGCCACCCAGAGCTGATCCTCGGGGTTCCCCCCGCTGGTGGGATCTGTATACATGTCATCGCAAGGATAGACAATTATTTCTTCAATTGGATTTGCCATCGCTGAACAACACAATAGCAGTACTGACAATAGGGAGATCGCTTTCATAGTAATCCTCATGTTAAATACTTATTAATCTTATTCATTTAATAATAATAAATTCCATAGGATTGTCAATAATTATCGTTTAGGATCGGCAGATCGGGATTTGGGTCTGAACCGGACGAGCAGGACTTAGGGGTACCGCATTCTGTTATCTATTTCATCAGGCAGATATGTGATAAGTACCGGTTGATTACCGCATCCTTGAGCATACCAAATAGAGGCGACATGTCAATTGCACTGCGGAGACTGGCATGAAACGCCGGCATCGGATTCAACGCGAATGAAATGAGCGACCCGTCTTACGTTGTTGTTCCATGAAAGTGTCGGGTTTCTCACTGGCTCTGGTTGTTCGGATCTTGAACTGCTCTTTGCTCTCTACCCCAAAATAAAAGCCGCTGCGTGATTACGCGGCGGCTTAATATGGAGCCGAGGGGAGTCGAACCCCTGACCTTTTGACTGCCAGTCAAACGTTCTCCCAACTGAACTACGGCCCCGAAAAAATCTTCTGTTTTTCTAAATCCGCACAAATACTTTTACGGACATGCATTATAAAAACATCGGTAATTTCTGTCAAGGATTTTAATCGATTCGGCAGATTTTTGTTTCTTTGATTGACATAAATGGCAAATAGTTATACAATTCCCAACATGGAGACAGCGCTTTACATATCGATAAGCATTGCATTCGTTATAATAATTATACTTGCGCTGGTACGGGATTCCACCGATTCCGATGAACCTTTTAAGGTGATCCGGAACTGGTT
This sequence comes from Candidatus Zixiibacteriota bacterium, assembly GCA_014730175.1. Taxonomy (GTDB): domain Bacteria; phylum Zixibacteria; class MSB-5A5; order UM-FILTER-46-8; family UM-FILTER-46-8; genus WJIR01. Next base: position 5,073 of record WJIR01000125.1, on the reverse strand, counting down.
CGTGCGTACATTCAGCCCGATACTGCGATTTTTCGGCAAAACGAGTAAAGAATTGCCGGAAAAATTGAGAGAGCGGAAGAACCGGTCGGATGTTCGAAGGCGATTTGGGGGATTTAAATATTTGTTTGATCATCCGGATATGGACGGCGATCGAAAAATCAAGCTTGTTCTGAAGCCTAAAAAACTAGCGCTTCGGAAAAAATTTCTACAGCGGGAACTGGCGGAGATACCATTGAACAAGATCACCGAAATCAGAATAGAGAAACGGGAGCAGGCGAGAGCGAGATACACTTCATCGGGGAATCCGTTCGCCGGTGTTTTTGATGATTACGTAACCGGCGATGCTCCCCGAGGAGAATATTTCTTCTCTATCCGATGGGAGGATACCAGGGGAATTAAGCATTTCAGTACGTTCAGATTTTATAAAAAGTGGAGGTTTCGGAAATTCCGCAGCAGGAGTATCGATGCTGACGATATCACCAGTATTCGCAGCGCCATCCTTAATGCCAAGCCTCCGGTCGGCCATCCCGATTATGTGGGTCCCAGGGATGTTAAAATCAAGACCGATTCTGAAGAATCCGAAGTGGTTACCGAAGATATAGAGAGTGATAGTATGACCGATGAACATGACTTCAAGTCCGAAAAGCATGGAGACCAGAGATGAGACGATTATATATTTCGATAATCAGGATTGCTGTGATTATGATGGCGTTGACTTCTTGCGTGCAAGCGCGGTTTATAATCGGAATCGAACTGAACAAGGGGAAACAGTATTTCGAAAATGCGCATTACGATTCCGCCGAAACAGTATTCAATAGTATTCTGGAGCATGATTCCTCTCATACTTTAAGCTGGCATTATCTGGGGCGAATCCAATTCGAAAAGGGCGAGCTCGACAGCTCTATTGTGCTTCTGGAACGGGCTGCCGATGAAAATCCCGAATCCCCCGGATTCTGCTATTGGCTGGGGATGGCGTATGCGCAAAAGGCATTGACATCGGGTCTGTTTAAAAAAGCATCCTTTGCCGGTAAAATGAAGAAGGTTTGGAAAAAGGCGGTGGAGCTTGATCCCGGGAATGCCATGGCGCATTTGAATCTGGCTCTTTTCTACCTGGAAGCGCCCGGTATAGCCGGAGGCGATTCCGACAAGGCTATTGCGCAAGCTGATACCATCCTGATGTACTACCCGGACAATTTCGAGGCGAAATGCGTGTACTGCCGCGCTTATGAGAAGAAAAAGGAGTATGAGAAGGCGGAGGAATGTTATCTTCAGAGGTACGAAGAAGGACCTACCGAAGATATCGCATTACGGTATTTAGGCATGTTTTACATCGATCGGGAAAGGTACGATGATGCCGAGCGGATATTCAAGGAATATGTCGAAGTCTATCCCAATTTCACCGACAGCCATTACTGTTTGGGAGTAGCCTATCACAAACAAGAAAGATACAAGGAAGCCAAAGCCGAATATGAACGCGCCCTGGAACTCTGGCCTCATTACGAAGACGCCAAGGACGGATTAAAAGACGTTAATAAAAAGTTGAAATGAGGAATCATCCAGCCTTCACCGCTCTCTTTTTCTTAGAGGTGGAAGGCTTAATCTTTAGCTCTTTCTGTAAGAACTGCCCGGTGTAGCTTCCGGGGACTTTGGTTAATTCCTCCGGCGTGCCTGCGGCTACTACATATCCGCCTTCCTCGCCGCCCTCGGGACCAAGATCGATAATCCAATCTGCGGTTTTAATCACATCGAGATTATGCTCGATCACCACCACGCTGTTTTCTCGCTCGACTAACTGACGAAGCACTCTGAGCAGCATCTTTATATCATCGAAATGTAAGCCGGTGGTCGGTTCGTCGAGGATGTACAACGTTTTCCCGGTTGCTATTTTGGATAACTCCGTAGAAAGTTTCACGCGCTGGGCTTCGCCGCCCGAAAGGGTGGTTGCCGATTGACCCAGGTGAATATAACCTAAGCCTACATCTTTTAATGTCTGAAGTTTCCTGGCGACCGGCGGGATATTCTCGAAGAATTCCAGGGCTTCATCCACGGTGAGAGCGAGTACATCGGCGATAGAATATCCCTTATATTTCACTTCCAGCGTTTCCAGATTATAACGCTTTCCTTTGCAGGTTTCGCAGGGAATATATACATCCGGAAGGAAATGCATCTCGATTTTTTTGATCCCCTCCCCTTCGCAATCCTCGCATCGTCCGCCTCTGACATTAAAAGAGAACCTTCCGGGTTTATAACCGCGGATTTTCGCTTCCGGAAGCTGGGCGAAGATATCACGGATCGGCGTGAAAAGCCCGGTATAGGTGGCGGGATTGGAGCGCGGCGTTCTTCCGATCGGCGACTGATCGATATTGATTACTTTATCAATATGCTCCAAACCCAGAATTCGTTCGTGAGGAAGCGCTTTGATATTGGAGCCGTAGATCTTTTGTGCGGCGGCGCGATAGAGAGTCTCATTAATCAGCGTCGATTTACCGGAACCGGATACGCCTGTCACGCAGGCAAACAGCCCCACCGGAATATCAACACGGATACTCTTAAGGTTGTTGCCTGTGGCGCCTACGATCGAGATATGCTTGAAATTCCGGTCTTTCCGGCATGTCGGTACCGGTATATTCTTCTTCCCCGAAAGGTACTTACCTGTAATCGATTTAGCGCTTTTCTTAATCCTGGGAAGTTTACCCGCAACCACCAGGTCGCCTCCCATCTTCCCGGCGCCGGGTCCGAGGTCGATAATATAATCGGCTGACTCGATAGTCTCCCGGTCATGCTCCACCACCAATACAGTATTGCCGAGATCACGGAGGGATGTCAGCGTGTTCAGGAGTCTGCGGTTATCACGCTGATGCAAACCTATTGACGGTTCATCAAGAATGTAAAGTACGCCGACCAGGCGGGAACCGATCTGCGTAGCCAACCTGATCCGCTGTGCTTCGCCGCCGGAGAGTGTACCAGCGGTTCTATCCAGCGTGAGGTAATCCAGTCCCACGTCCTGCAGAAATCCCAGCCGTTGAGTTATTTCCTTCAGCACCTGTTTGGCAATCTGGCTATGGGCGGCGCTGAGTTTTACATCCTTGAAAAACTCGTATGATCTCTTGACTGTCATTCCGGTGATATCAGCGATACCGCTTCCGTTGATCTTCACAGCCAGCGCTTCCTTTTTCAGCCGCGCGCCCTTGCATTCCATGCAGGGGCTTACCGACATAAACTGCTGAATCCAATCACGGATACCGGATGACTTGGTTTGCCTGTAACGGCGATTAAGATTCGGAATCACACCCTCGAATCGGCTTTCGTAATTGCCCACTCCCTTACCGTTGCGAAATTCCCATCGGATATTCATCGTTTCCCTGCCGGAACCGTACAGAATAACATCCCGCGCCTTCGACGGCAGTTTCTTGAACGGCGTGAAGAAATTGAATTTATACTTTTGCGCCAGCGCCTTAAGATAATGCTCATGCCAGGTCCCCTGCGGCTCACCCCAGGGAGCGATCGCGCCTTCAGCAAGCGTCCTGTTTTCATCCGGAATCACCAGTGACGGGTCTATCTCCATCTTGGTTCCCAAACCGCCGCAATCGGGGCAGGCGCCGAATGGCGAATTGAAGGAAAACATGCGCGGTTCCAATTCCTCGAAGGATAATCCGCAATCCGGGCAGGCGTAATGCTCGGAATAAACTCGCTCATCATCTCCCTGGATGTCCAGAATTATCGTCCCTTCTCCCATCTTAAGCGCCGTTTCGATAGAGTCCGCGAGACGTGTTTTTACCCCCTCCTTGATAACCAGACGATCAACCACGATTTCTATATTATGCCGCTTATTTTTATCGAGATTGATAGGATTATCCAATGCTAATATATCGCCGTTGACCCGCACCCGGACGAAACCATCTTTGCGCGCTTTCTCGAAGACATCCTTATATTCACCTTTCCGACCCCGAACGACGGGAGCGAGAATTATCACCCGGCTTCCTTCGGGAAGGCTCAATGCCGATTCGATAATCTGCTGTGATGACTGGGGATTAATCACCCTTCCGCATTTCCAGCAATGCGGGGTGCCGATACGCGCAAAAAGGAGACGGAGGTAATCGTAGATTTCCGTTGTCGTCCCGACCGTGGAACGGGGATTTTTCGATGCCGACCTTTGCTCGATCGATATAGCCGGGGAAAGCCCATCGATAAAATCAACATCAGGCTTCTCCATCAGCCCCAAAAACTGACGGGCATAAGCCGAAAGCGATTCCACGTATCTCCGCTGACCCTCGGCATAGATGGTATCAAATGCCAGCGACGATTTCCCCGAACCGGATAACCCGGTGATTACCACCAGCTTATCGCGAGGGATGGTTAAATCTATTCCCTTTAAATTATGTTCACGTGCGCCTTTTATTACAATTTTCTTTGATGTCATATCCAAATTTCTCCAAAATAAGCATTCTCGTAATATAAGCATACTCCACCGCCCCCGCAATAGTTCACGGGAATAAAATGGAGAATAAATGTGGGTAATAAAGGAGTACGTGCGCGGCATTCGTCAACGCAGGAGGCGGACAAGCCCGTCTGCCGCGTATCGGCGGGTACGTCCATGTGGCGTTCCCGTTTTCATCAAGATAGCACCACACTGCAAAATCCCAAAATCCTTGCGGTTTCGATTTCAGACTAATACGCTCAATTTTCACTGCTGGTCGGCGCTCCAGAGCCGACGGTGGTTAGATTCGCACAGTCGGGTCGCCGCACCCGACCGAATAAATCACTCTCCGCACAATTTTAAAATAATCCTTGACAATTCCGGGGGGGGTGTATCTTTACGAATATAACTAAACATAAGGCTGGAATCGATTTTGAAAATATATCCGCTGAAAAATTTATCAAATCTCATACAATGCATAATGAAAGGAGGGAAACGGGAGAAAAATGTAGGTTGGGTTCCGGAATTCGGCGACAGCCGAATGTAGAAACCCGACATTATTCAAGGTGCGGTCAGGTGCCCTCACCTGACCGCTTTCATCGAATACCTGTAGCCGAAGGCTTGTCCTTCGGGGATCATCACGGGGTACTGTCGGG
>WJIR01000124.1 GCA_014730175.1 Candidatus Zixiibacteriota bacterium | reverse complement strand
GCACTATATTCCCCAAGACGCTTTTTTATCTTCTCTTTCCATCCGCCGGAAAAATCATTGTCGACAGCGATTATTTTGGAATTTCCTCCCTGCTGGGAGATTTTTTTCGTCCAATGATAAGTAGCGCCTGCGGCTCCCACCGCGGCATCGAGAATTAATTTGCCTGATAAGTTCAGGTCATCCAAAATATACTCGTAAATACCATCCATACTGATTCCAGGATTTAGCTTATGATTAATCTACTCTACAATTAGCCCGTGGTTTTGTTCCGGCGCGATTTAACTGCTGCCCCGGGTTTTCATTCTGTGTGCCCATGGTAAGAACTGACGGCCTACGGTCATACGTTTCAGAATTGAGTAGCCCATGAAATGAACCATAATTGGAATGCGAGTTTCGCGCGGTTCATGGAATGTCAGGAAAAGAAAAGTAGCCATCAATCTGAGAAATCCGGAAATTACGAACAGGAGATGATAATTTACGAATGTCGCGCCGCCGCAATCCAGGTGGAAATCGCTGAAGCTCTCAGCGATAAGTCCGCCGAGCATGGAGGCAACGAAAAATGCGAATCCGGTAACCACCGCAAAAACGGAGAGATAAACGGTTCTGCCATTTCTGGGGCTACTGGCTATAGGTATGTTAAAAGCTGCCAGATTGAATCCGGTCCAGACAATGCCGGTATATGCTGACTCTATATATAATATCCAGGTAAAATCTGAGCGGGGGATGAGCCAGATGAAAGGGACTAAGGAGATTCCGAGACCACAGATAAAAATCACCGGACGGCAACCGAATTTATCCACAATAGCTCCCCATGGTCTGTTTAGCAAGGTTGCCATCACGGCGGCAATGCTGGTATATATCGAAATCTGGAAAAAGGTCATCTTTAGAATACTCAGCATGTGCGGAGCGAAAAATGCGGCTGCTATTCCTATGGATATATTCCAGACAAAGAAAACCAACATCAACTTACCGAACCTTGGATTACGAAATGGTTCCAGCGTGCGTGAGATAGTGATACTGAAGTCCTTCATTCCTTCATCCCTGTCCGGCAAGCTCTTCAGTAAAAACAACGCTACAAGTGAGAATGCGCATGAGAAAAAGATTAGTATGGCGAATCCGATTCCCTCCATTTGCAATGAGCGAAAGTAGTCCAAAATAATGCCGCCTAAAACGGAAGCCAAAACCGTCGAGGTCGCCATTGCTGCACTTCGCGACCCGAAAAACCGAGCCCTGATACGGTTAGGGATTAGATCAGACATCCAGGTCAGCCATCCCGGAGCGATTATCATCGATAAAAGATTCGATATAATCACCAATGCGAGCAGCACGTTCAAAAACTCATAAGGAGATATTAAGAGCAGGGGAATTAATAACCACCAGATCTGTCTTGCCAGGCCAACGGCGAAAACAGTCATTTTCTTGCGTTTGCCGGTTCGGTCCATTAGATAAGCGGACAGAAGTTGTGTGAACTGAGCCAAAAATGGAATCGCCGCCAGCAGTCCGATTTCGAAATCATTAGCGCCCATCATCAGCGCCATACCGGTGATAAATGCGCCTCCGGTATATACGATGAAAACGTTTGCAAATGCTCCCTCGAAAACGATCCTCTTCAGGTATTTTCTGGTCGCAGAGGAACCTCTTTTGCCTGCCGGCATTCCGTTATTCGAGATTGGTAAATCGTTCCCGGTTGGTTTAAAAGAAATAGCCATAATCAGTATATCGAAAGAATGAAACTACTTGCCACTAAAGAGCGCAATTTATCCGAGGGAAATTTCCACGCAACAATAATTTCCACATCCGATAATTTTTCATCAGGCGACCATGTATCCTCACCGCTTGGATCAACCCTATCGCTGAGTATATCACATAAGCAACTTAAAACCTGTGACTTCGGAGGCGCCCTTTGATTACTTTTTTATCGACTTAAAGACCTTGTCTGATGTTACCATAAAGCAATATTTCCGATAAAAGTATTGTAATGGAACCGATTTTTGCTTATATTAAGTTGATAAAGATGATAATGATTTCTTCAGGCGAATTTACATATCCCAGCCAACACTCAGGAGGTTAAAGTGAATATATTCGTAAGGACTGCTTCGGTGGTATTAACTATATTATTATTTATTCCGCTCGTTTACGCCGATGATGTAGACTCACTTGATTCGGATTTACAGAGAAAGCTTCGGGATCAGCAGATTACGCGGGAGATGATGCCATATTTAGGATTGGTTATCCCGGAGGAACTAAAGCAGGAATTCGAGGAATTGGATAAGCTGCCGGAACCGGCATTATTGCTTCCCGATAATTACTTCGATTGGCGGGAAAGGGGCGGAGTGACGCCGGTGAAGAATCAGGGAGGTTGCGGTTCTTGCTGGGCATTTGCCGCTACGGGCGCTTTCGAATCCTCGATATTAATAGCAGATGAAGTTGAATGGGATCTTTCCGAACAGCAGGTTTTGGTGTGTAACGAGGAAGGATACGGTTGCGACGGGGGGCAGATGTATGCCGCTTATTTGCTTTTCGGCGACTATGGAGCGGTTGAAGAGACCTGTATGCCATATATGCAGAATGATAATTATCCCTGCACCCAGGAGGAATGTACTCCGGTTGCTTTTCAGGAGAGACATTTTAATATCCCTAACAGTGTAGTTGCTATTAAGAACGCTCTGTTGAACGGCCCTATGTCCACAGTATTCACGGTTTACGGG
>WJIR01000123.1 GCA_014730175.1 Candidatus Zixiibacteriota bacterium | reverse complement strand
GGCCTGAACTACGACATATTCGCCTTCTTTGAGGGGCAAATCGAGATAATTATAATAGCAATTACGCCTGTAACCTTTGAATTCAACTATATAATATTTGGCAATCATATTATCGTCCTCATAAATCCCCGTTTATACAGGGAATAATAATACTATCGGAATATAAATACATCTCCATATAAATTTGAATAATAACAGTATTAATTGGGGTTGTCAAGATAATGGTGGGGATGATTGCTGGTTTAAGGATTGGTAGATATGCTGGTAGTTACTCGATAAAGAAATCGCCTACAATGATCGGTTTCTTATTGTTGTACTTAATGTATTTCCTGATTTCGAAAAGTTCAATCTCATTACGGATTATACGTTCATAATAAGTTACGCTGCCAGAATTTACCTCGCTTTTCTATGTTAGTCCGATGGACAATTTTTATCCATTGATGAACGCAGCGTGATTTGAAACCACCGATGATCTCACCGAGCGTAGGGGCAGGTCTTGCGCCTGCCCCCATTTCCTTTTCCCCCGATCCGGATATTATCAAAATGCTATGTATATGGTCTGGCATTATGATAAACTAATCCAAAATCGTATTCTCATGCCTCTTTTCTATTTCATTCCACTGATCTAAAACAATTTGTTTCAGTTCGGGAAATTTTCAAAATCGGTTTTTTGTTATAGGTACAAATTGTGAAGAAATAGGCTCCGTTCTGTGAGTAGTCGTAAACTTTAAGTCTTATGGAGCGGCGATTGAAACTTGGTGTTCGGTTCATTCCGCTTATAGTGTACAATATTTAGTTATAAGTACGGGTAACCGCAAGGATTGTTCATGCAAAACATAGGGTAACCGCAAGGGTTACCCCTACATTGTGGTTACCTCATCGATTATCCCGACCACAATCGACCTTATCGGGGCGGTGGGATCATCGACAACCTGACGGGCGGAATTGCCTTCATCGATTACCAGCACCGTTTCGCCCACGCCAGCATCCACAGAATCGACCGCAATCAGATATCCCCCTGCCGGAGTCTGATCGGGATTGAGCTTGTCTATAATCAGGAGTTTTTTAGCATCATAAAAGGGATGATTTATAGTGGAATATATCTCGCCGACCACCTTGCCGATAATCATTATCCGTCCCCCTCGGTGAGATGGACATTATCGACTATACCAACAATAGTATGGTCAACCGGTACGAACCAGGGATCAAGCGCCAGTGCGGCTTCGCGTCCGCCTTCGTAATAAATCAACTCACCCGGTCCTGCCATACCGGTAGCGTCACAGGCGACCAGCGGTTCGCCTTTGGGATTCCGGTACTTATCCAGCGGTTGAATTAGAAGCAGGGGAACTCCCTCCAAACCTTCATACTTGATGTTGGCAACTACGGTGCCTATTACTTTACCTAAGAGCATTTAAATTCTCAATTTTGTCGTCGGGTGCGGCGACCCGACGACACGCTTTATATTGGTGTCGGGTTTCTCCGCTTCGCTCCAGCCTGCTCCGATTTATCGGGGGAAACCGACCTACTATTTATTGCTTACCGAAGGAAAACCTTCGGCTACCGGTCGGGGGTAAATCCTCCTACCTACGACTCGTAAAATCTCGTTCCTCTATCTATCTCCTCCGCCATCCAGTCATCGATTCTTGGTATTACGGTGGTATGGATGACAATATCCTTATCCTTAATCCGTTCCTTACCGATTTCAACCGCCGCTTCAACATCCTCTACCTTGCCGCCGAAAATGGTGAACGATTTTCCTCCCAGATCATCCGCCAGGCGGATCTCCAGGATGATTACATCCGCTCCCTTAACTCCGGCATCGGCGGCGTCGATATTCGATGCTACCGTGGAGGTTTCGATAATGCCGATGGAATCAAATCGTTCGGTAATCCTATTCCCGAGGATAGCATCATGAACCTGCTTGTGTACATCGGGAAGAAGTACATCATCAACAATTGTTTCCGGACGTATGCGCATCCCTTCGTGATACGATTCCTCCACCGATGCCACATCGCCGCCTATAAATACCAGGTATTTACCGGGATGGACGGTTCCGGCTTTAAGCATCACGATAGGCGCCTTTTTTACCATGGCATCACCGGCGGTGATTCCTGCGGCGATGCTGCCGAATTCTATCAGAGCGATGGCGGGATATTTCATATCCGCCGGAGTACTGCCGGCTTTCGTATTCCTCGCAATGGCTGTGCTAATATCGTTTCCCTGCAGTTCGGTTACGGTAACGCCGAGAGCATCAGCGATCTTGGTGACGTTGCTCAAACTCGGTTCTTTGATCTCGCCGGATTCGATACGATTAATAGTCGCTTGGGGAACACCTGAATCTTTAGCGAGCTGCCTTTGCGATAGTTTCTTGCTTTCGCGGAGTTCCTTTATTTTTCTTCCGATATTCGATTCTGGACTCTTCTCTGATGGATTCATAAATTACACAATCCTGAAATGATCAACCAGTACACATCGGCGTTCCCGCGAGAAACTTCGAGGGCGCGTTAGACCTTCCCCGGTTGGCGAAGCGATGGAAAACGATGTGTATCCCTCACCGCCGAAACCAAGTCCGGCGTAATTCGGTCCGTTCTTTACGAATATGGAGCAGTCCATTTCCCGCGCCATCCTGGACAGGTTGTCGATATTGCGGGAGTGCATCGATGCAGTGTGCCGACAGCCGCGTTCGTTCCATTTAGCGAGGTCGATACCCTCATCAGCCGATTTCACCTTGACAACCGGCATAACCGGCATCATCTGCTCGGTTATAACCAGAGGATGATCCTTCTCGACCTCCATTACAGCCAACCGGATTTTATCATCGACATTCATCCCGATATGCGATAGTATCACCGATGCGTTCCTGCCAATCAGGTCTTTTCTCATTACCGCTTCTTTACCGGGTCCGTTATTCTTATCGAAAATCACTCTTTCCAGTCGTGATGCCTGGGATTTATTCAACACCACCGCGCCGTTATTAGCCATCGCCCGGAGCAGTTCGATTGCGACCTTATCCACCACGAAGGTAGTCTTTTCATCGGTGCAGATGACGTTGTTATCGAAGGAGGCTCCCGCCACGATATCCCGCCCCGCTTTGGCGATATCCGCTGATTCATCAACCACCGCGGGAGGATTCCCGGGTCCGGCGCAGATGGCGCGTTTTCCGCTTTCCATGGCGACTTTCACCACCGCAGGACCTCCCGTAACTACCAGCAACCTTATACCGGGATGCTTCATCAATTCCTGCGCGCTTTCAACGGTAGGATTAAGCACGGCGGTAACCACATTGGAGGGACCTCCGGCTGACATAATTGCTCGGTTAATCAAGATAATATTATGAATAGAAACATTCCTGGCGCTGGGGTGAACATTGAAAACAACACTGTTACCCGCCGCTATCATACCGATGGTGTTGCATATTATCGTAGATGTAGGGTTGGTTACCGGAGTTATCGTGCCAATAACACCGAACGGCGCCGGTTCAAAAAGCGATAATCCCCGGTCGCCGGAACGAGCATTGGGATATAAATCCTCAACGCCCGGAGTCTTGTCGGCAACGAGTATATTCTTTTTTATTTTGTCCTCAACTCTTCCCAATCCGGTTTCGGACCGGGCATGTTCCGCCAGTTCTCTTGCATGCTCTTTCATCGATTTACGCACCGATGCGATTATCTCATCCCGCTTACTTAAAGGAAGCCGGATGAATTCCTTTTGCGCCGCTGTTGCGGCTTGTACCGCGGAAT
>WJIR01000122.1 GCA_014730175.1 Candidatus Zixiibacteriota bacterium | reverse complement strand
GTCATATAGATAATGCGGAAGTTTTGATTTGGTCTGGGCTTTCTGTGTCAGAAGCTGGTCCAGAAGCAGATTGGCATTGGACTCGGCAAGATTAAGAAGCCCGACCCTTTTGCCTCGTTGAGGTTTGACTATCTCAACTTTGTGTCCCGCATCCTCGCCGAGTTTTTCTTCAAGCAATCCTCGATCGGCAACTTCGCAGGCAATGAGAATCTCTCGAGGAAATACAGCGGTATTGCGGTAATAGTTAATGATGAAGTTTTTCAAGAACTCAACTTTGTTATCGCTGCCAGTGGAATAATAAAAGTGCTGCCTGCCCATCAGTACGCCATCGCGAACCTGCATAACGGAAAAACAGCCGTCATTGCCAACCTCGGCTGATCCGATGTAGTCACGGTCTATACCGTCGGTGCTGACCACCTTTTGTTTCTGAATCACCCGTTCCATTGCCTGAATCTGATCGCGGCAGCGGGCAGCAGCTTCGAAATTAAGGTCGTGGGAACATACTTGCATCTGCTCTCTAAGCTCCGAAAGCAGTTCCCGTTTTTTACCGGAGAGGAATTTGATAACATAGTCAATCATCTTCATGTAATCTTCGCGGGTAGCTTTGCCGATACAGGTTCCCAGACACCGTCCGATCTGGTAGTTCAGGCAGGGTTTCTTATCCGAATCCTTAGCTGGAAACTGAGAACAAGTTCGCAGAGGAAACAGGCCGTGAAGAAAATCAACAGTTGAACGCATCCTTTTGGCGTCTGTATAGGGACCGAAGTATTTGGAACCGTCTTTTTCGAGAACACGAGTAATCTCCACCCTCGGGAATTGGTCTTGCATGGTGATCTTAATATAAGGGAATCTCTTGTCGTCCTTAAGATCGACATTATAACGCGGCCGATGTTCCTTGATGAGGTTTGCTTCCAGAATAAGGGCTTCCATCTCACTGTCGGTTACCAGCACTTCGAAATCTGCGATCTTGGAGACCATAATTTCGGTCTTAGGATCAAAAGCGCGACTGGACTGAAAATAGCTCCTTACCCTATTGCAAATATTTTTAGCTTTGCCCACGTATATAACCTTACCCGAGGCGTTTTTCATTATATAAACGCCGGTATCGCCGGGCAAGGTGTTGAGTTTATCTTTAAGGTGCTGAGGAATATTCATAGGCAAACGTTTCTCTCCGGGAATTCCTTAAGATCAAACATGGCAGAGAGTAGATTTATTCGTTACCTTTGGATAGGGGGAGTGAATTGAGCTTTTCGCGAATGTTTTCATTGTCAGGCACAAGCTCCAAAGCTTTGCTGTAATACTCCTGAGATTTCTCGAATTCTCCGAGGTGTCTGTAGATATCACCCATGTGGTCGAAAAGCTCAGGATCGGCGCCTATCACATCCATAGCATCCCGGATATATGATATCGCTTTTTCGGTTTTCCCCTTTTTAAACATTAACCAGCCGTAGCTATCAAGAAAAGCGCCGTTTTGCGGTTCGAGTTCGAGGGCACGCTCCAGATATTTTTCGGCATCATCCAGCTTTCTTTCCTGGTTGATATACATATATGCCAGATTATTCAAGGCGGTGGCATTATCGGGATATTGCTTAATCAGATCTCTCAAAATATCTTCCGCTTCATTGAAATCGCCATTACTATCGTGGACTTCGGCTAAAGCAATCTTATGTCCCGGATCATCCGGATTAAGTCCAACCGCTTTTCGATAGTATTGTATCGCTTGTGGGTAATGCCGGCGTGAATTATATATGTTGCCGATTTGATGATACATTACATCTTTTTGCTGAACTTTTGGGATTGCATTCTGAAGGATAGATATCGAACTGTCTGTCATATCCTGACGTAAGTAATTGGAGGCTAAAAGCAAGTATGCTTCACCAAGAGTATCTTCTTCGGCTATTATCGATTGTAAAATCGTTTGCGCCAGTGAATACTTTTCATTAAATGTGTATATTCGTCCCAGCAGAAGCTTTACTCCGCTATCTTCCGGCTTATGCTCCAGGTATTTTGAAAGTAGGCTTTCAGCTTCAGCGAAGTTCTCGCGGGCTATTTGAAGCTGAACCACACTCAGCAGGAATTGACGATTGTCCGGTTCCATACCCAAGACATGCATGCCGGTTTTCAGGGCTTTATCGGTCATTCCCAGCGAAAGCTCGGTATTAATCTTCATGGAATAAAACAAAATATCTTCAGGATATTCCTCGATTATCCGGTTATAAATTTCAAGAGCTTTCTCAGGCTGCTCGGTTTCCTGATAGATCGCCGCCAAGCCGGCGGAAGCCCCTTTATGGTTTGGATAAATCTCCAGGACGCGCTCGAATAGGACGGTTGCGGAATCGTATTGACCTTGCGTTGTCAGCAGTTGACCGAGAGCCGATGCAGCTTGAACATCCATCGGATTTAACTCCACCATTCGTTCGAGGTGCGGTTGAGCGGAATCCGGTTGATTATAATTCAGGTAATGCGATGCCAGGGACTTATGAGCGCTGTAATTATCGGGATCCTTCTCCGCCGCTGTGCGGAAATATTCCAACGCGGTGGAGTCATCACTGTGAACCATTGCCAGCTCGCCCATGAGTAAGCTGAATTCAGCATCGGGATTTTCTATATTATGCCGAAGCTGATACGCCTCCTTGAATAGTCGCTGCCGGAAGTAAAGCGACGCTAATGCGTAGTTAATCTCGAGGGATTTAGGTTCAATAGTAAGAGCACGTTCATATTCCCTTTTGGCATAATCCGTCTGCCCGGCATATTCGAATAGTAATCCACTTACGTAGTGGCGATAAGCTCGATAGGCTTTGTTGACTTCCTGGGGCGTTTTCTGCTTGGGCTCTAAAGTTGGCCTGGCAGCTTTCTGAGCTGAGGAACAGCCGCCAACAATTGAGATAAATAAAACTGCGATTAAGGCTTTGAATAAATTTGTTTTCATGCGTTTATATATAGACAATCGGTTTTACAAAAACAATCCTAAAAATCCCAAAAGAGGATTGTTATTTAAAATTGCTGAAATTACGTATATACTTAAACTACATACGACAAGATTTGTTTCAATGTTGCGATGCGCAGTAATAGCATTGAATGCAAATTAGACTATTCGGAGGTTGAAGAAGCTAAAATTAGCTTGACACCGTTTTCAAAATATGCCAATAATTATGAGATGAATAATATGAAAAAGTCCTTTCATTCAGTATTTTGGGTTTGCCTCTTATTATTAATCGCCATATCGGGTTATACTGCCGGTAAGGATACCGAAGAGGAGCGAGTCTACGAACCGTCGCTGGTGAAAATTGTGACTATTGACGCACCTATAGGTCCGGTAACCGAACGGATTATCAAGCGTGCTGTTTCACGCTCAGAAGATATTCCGGCAAATGCGCTAATAATCGAACTCAATACGCCGGGGGGATTGGATACCTCCATGCGAAACATTATAAAATTGATACTCAAATCGGATGTGCCGGTTATAGTGTATGTATCCCCGTCTGGGTCGCGCGCCGCATCGGCGGGCGTATTCATAACCTACGCCGCTCATGTAGCGGCGATGGCGCCGGGAACTAATATCGGGGCGGCTCATCCGGTGGCGATGGGCGGGGAGATGGATTCCACCATGTCGGAGAAAGTTGCCAATGATGCCGCTGCCTATATACGTTCGCTGGCAAAGCGACGCGGTCGGAACCAGGAATGGGCTGAGGACGCAGTATATAAATCGGTGAGTATAACCGCATCCGAGGCTTTTGAGAAAAATGTTATCGATATCGTGGCTAAAAATATCGATGACCTTCTGGAGCAATGCCACGAGCGAGAGATTACAATAAGCGATACCACCGCCGTATTGAATACGAAAGATGCCGAGGTGGAAAGAATCGATATCACCTTCGCCGACGAGGTTTTGCGGATTATATCCGATCCCAATATCGCGTACCTTTTGATGTCGATCGGCATGATGGGATTATATTTCGAGTTCTCGAATCCGGGCGCTATTTTTCCGGGCGTAATCGGCGCTATCTGCTTGATTCTGGCGTTTTTCTCGTTCTCGACTTTGCCTATCAACTATGCCGGGCTTTTGCTGTTCTTACTTGCGGGGGTGTTGTTTATACTGGAGATAAAAATAACAAGCCATGGGGCATTGGCTATCGGGGCGATAATCTCCATGATAATAGGGTCGATGATGTTAATTGATACGGATGTACCATATATGCAGATTTCAACAGTATTAATTATTGTGGTAGTTGCGGCTACCTCGGCTTTCTTCCTTTTTGCCGTGGGATTCGCGCTCAAAGCGCAAAAGCGAAAGGTGTCCACCGGCTCGGAAGGATTGATTGACCAGATAGCAACGGTAACCCGCGATTTCGAGGAGGGCAAGGGATTGGTGTTGCTCCATGGTGAAACATGGAGAGCCATTAGTAATGATCCATTGAAAAAAGGAGACCAGGTAAAGGTTGTCTCTATCGAGAACCTCACTGTGCAAGTAGAAAAGATTTAATACAATATAAAGGAGGAAAAATGCCGGCTGTATCAACAGGTTTAATAGCGCTTATCGCTATTGTGGTATTTATTTTGGCTAACGCCATTCGGATTTTGAAAGAATATGAACGCGGCTGCGTCTTCCGGCTCGGGCGATTGATCGGCGCAAAAGGCCCGGGGCTTATCCTGCTTATCCCGATTGTGGATAAGATGGTCAAAGTCAGCATGAGAATTGTGGCGATGGATGTTCCGTCACAAGACGTTATAACCCGCGATAATGTCTCAGTGAAGGTCAATGCGGTTGTTTATTTCAGAGTACTCGACGCCGCTAAGGCGGTCGTGGCGGTCGAGGATTACCTTTATGCAACTTCCATGATTTCCCAGACAACGCTGAGGTCGATACTGGGTCAGCAGGAACTGGACGATCTCCTCGCTAACCGCGAGAAGATAAACCAGGAATTGCAGGAGATAATCGATGCTCAGACCGAACCGTGGGGGATTAAAGTAACTGCGGTTGAGGTTAAGAATGTTGACTTGCCCGAAGGTATGCAGAGAGCGCTGGCGCGACAGGCTGAAGCTGAGCGTGAAAGGCGCGCCAAGGTCATTCATGCGATGGGTGAATTGGAAGCGGCGGATAAACTCAACCAGGCGGCGCATATTATATCCGAAACGCCGGTTGGATTGCAGCTTCGATATCTGCAAACATTAGGAGAGGTGGCGGCGGAGAAAAATTCCACCACCCTCTTCCCTATTCCAATTGATTTGTTCAAACCGTTTATCGAGTTGATGACCAAACAGACAGAGAAGGAAGAATAATCGATAGGTAGAGTAGTTTGCCACTCGAATATTAAGCGCCGGGTAAGGCGACCGGCCGCCACTTCTACGGGGTGCTGTCGGGTCGCCGTACCCGATTGCGAAGGGTGGCATGTTTAGCTCGAAGCCGAAGGCGAAGAGATAAGCATGTTTGTATCACGATAAATCCCCTCATCCCCTGACCCCTTCTCCTCCCGATGTGATCGGGAAATGGGAGAACGGGAACTTTCGAATGGTCATCGGTGCAGATAATCGAAATATTATGATCTATCAGCCCATATTTCCCTCTCCCTGACGAGGGGAGGGGGGATTCGCCGCAGGCAAATAGAAGACGTAGGGTGGGTCGCCATTGTTAACAAAAGGTAGTAACCAATCACACGCTTTAGGCGGAAGTAACCTCTGAAGTAAAATCTATTTGACCCACCATTTAAGAATCAATCGAATCGGTGGGTCGAATTGTGGATATCTCGCGGCAATGAAGACAACCAGCAACGAACATCTCTACAGCTTTTGTCATTGCATTGACCTACCCTACGAAAAACTATTTCTCCCTTTCCCTCTCCCTGACGAGGGAGAGGGTGGATTCGTCCCGCGTTTCGCGGGGCGAAGACGGGTGAGGGAATGGGTATGTCGGCAGCGCGGTAGGTCGGGTTCCCCCGATAAATCGGGGCAGGCTGGAGCGAAGCGGAGAAACCCGACACCTTTCTACAACCTCCCGCCGGTCAGCGCTCTCCCGATTATATCGGGAACGGTAGAGATTGCGTCAGCGCGGGAGCGCTGACCGCCGGTAGTTCAACGGTAGAGTCTGGTAAGAGGTTGCGTTCCCGTAT
>WJIR01000121.1 GCA_014730175.1 Candidatus Zixiibacteriota bacterium | reverse complement strand
GTATAATCATATTCCTGCCCAGGATTTGCACCGGTATCATTGTAACTGCTTGAATTGGCCGGAAGTGTAGTTAGAACCGCCCCATCCCTCTTGATACGATAGCCGGTTTCATTATCTGCATTGTCATTCCAGCTAAGATGGACATAATCGCATAAACCTGATGAAGCATTGCAGTTGGAGGGCGCTGTGAGACCATTGTCGCTCCAGCCATATATTTTTGCCATCATCCACCAGAAGGCCTTACCCTTCAAATAGCAATTAAAACAATGCGAATGAGGGCAGTCTCCACAGGTCGGACAGTCATGCACTGCGCACCAGTCATAGCACCAGTTACAGGCATCCGATTCGTCGGGATAATAATTGCCATCCGGATCATAACTCTCAATGTCTGCAAAATCGAAAAAGACCTTATCGTTATTTATGCAGTAATCCCTGATTTGATTATTGCGGATATAAAGGTTGCCATCAACCCCATAGCCATCCAGATGCCCGGTCATATAGACAAAGGTAACGTTTGGATAATCCTGCTCAAGTTCAGTCATCTTGGCAAGATACAGGTTGATATCCTCTTCAGAACTGCTTGAAACACCGCTGCACCATGAAAACATGGCGGTATTACATTCCGGATGGCTGTTCAAATACGTGCGAGTATGCGGCACCCATGAGGTGTCACCGTTATAGCCCAAATCATCTCCCTCCTGGAAAAAAAATGGGCTCTGGTAGGAGGAATTTTCGCTATAGATCATGTCTATGCCTACTATAATCTGATATCCATGAGATGTTCTGGCGTAATAGATATGGGCACTATCCTGAATTGTCTCGATTACAGATATTGGAATCTGTTCGAAGGACAGGACGCTTGTGTGATCTGCGATAATTGGTTCTGCATAAAGAGCTGATGGAAGAGAAGCAAAAAGGATGAATATGACCAGTCCATATGCAATTCGTAACCTTCTTACCGATTGCAAAGCCGCCTCCTTGCATAGAATTATATTTCTGCCCGATGTCGTTCCTGTTGCATCTCCATAATATTCTATATCGGCAATTAATGGAAGAATCTATTCAAAGTCCATAAAAGCTTTATTAAATCTTTGTTTTGATGAAGCTTTCCCTGATAGTCTTCGTATACATTGTCCAGCATAAAGTCAGAAGGCCTATTAAACCTCTTGGAAGGGGATAATTGATAATGGATTTAAAAGACAACTGGTTATTGTTATTTTAAACCTGGCTTTCGGCCCCCGAAGCATTTTCAATTGCAGTATGATCCACCAGCTTAGTCCATTGACCTGATTCGCAGCAGGCTATTTGGGGCTTCTTAGTTACAGGATCAACCTTGGCTGCATAGCATGGACGGTTGTCCGGATTGCAGGAATCGAAATCTCCCCGTTTGGTGCAATAAATCCAGTTTACCAATCTTTTGAATATGATCTTACGCGTATCGCCTTCTTGGCATCTGGCAATAATCATTAAACCTTGACCGGAAAAAATCCATAAATCCGGAAGTGAAGATTTCTGATTATGGTAATAATATAGATTCCCATTTGGGTATTCATCCATCAAAGTCATTGACTTCAGGTATTCATCATCCCATTGTTTGAAGAAACGGAAAGAGGCATTCTCGTCTTTGAAGTGTAGCATATTCTAATCCTCAAATGACTACTATGAAATTGCTGATAGCCTATCCCAAACCATGGATAGCACATTAGAAATTCAGTAATTAGTTATGGGAAAAAGCCACTATTATAGTATTTGCTTACCCTGACATCCAGCCCCTGGATATTGAGACCTGATTTAATCCAGATTAATCCTTTTGAACCCCCAATTATTTTATCGATCTATTGTTGCGAGTCTTTAGCTTCTAAGGTACTTATAAGATATGAAATTATGGCACCGTTTGTCAAGCAATTATTGATCTGCGAATTGCATAAAATAAACAGAACCTAGATTTAAACACAAAATAAAATACAGCAATGGCTATCTCATTGCATTTTTAAAGTCTTGAATAAAAGCATCTAATCGTCAGCGAATTCTAAGATGTATTCCGGGAATAATTTTCTATCGTCTTTTTTAATCCGTCTGCAAGATCGTAATCTGGGGTGAAGGCAAAATCTTTCTTCAATTTATTTATGTCCGCAACTGAATGCCTGATATCTCCAGGTCTGCATTCAGCATAGCTTGCCTTGTACGTTTTCCCTAGAATTTGATTGAGATTATTAAGCAGTTCATTAATGGTAATGCATTCTCCTGATCCAATATTATAAATTGCATAATCTGCATTATCAATTGAACAGGCCAATAATATTATCTTTGATAGGTCATCAACAAAGATAAAATCCCTGGTCTGTTCACCGTCTCCAAAAATAGTTGGCGCTTTATCTGAAAGAAGAGCGGTTATAAATTTGGGTATAACGGCAGCATAGTCGCTGTCAGGATTTTGATTTGGGCCGAAAACATTAAAATATCTAAAACAAATACAATTGAGTTTATATAATTTATGATAATTATAGCATAAGTACTCTCCCGCGATTTTGGAGGCAGCATATGGAGATAACGGGATAAGCGGATAATCTTCTGAGATCGGCATTTTCCTGACCTCACCGTATACTGCAGCGGAAGAAGAAAAAATAAACCTCTTTACATGGTTGTGTCTGGAGGCTTCAAGCATGTTTAACGTGCCCATTATATTTACCTGGGATGAGCCAATCGGGTTTTCGACAGAGGCAGGGGCAGATGCTATTGCAGCCAAATGTACAACGTAATCGATATCTTTGCAGCACTTGATTGCAGTATCATAATCGCATATATCCCCTTTTATAACTTCAATTTCATTATCAAATCCTGAAATGTTTTCCCATCTGCCTGAAGAGAAATTATCAAGTATTCTTACAAAGTGGCCTTGGCCCAGAATTATTCTTGTTAGATTGCCTCCTATAAATCCTGCCCCGCCTGTAATCAAGAATTTCATCTTTCGTGACCTCTTTTGGTTATTTAATATTTCTGTGATCTTGGGCAAT